>JBNLCA010000352.1:0-5449 GCA_050303575.1 Paracoccaceae bacterium | reverse complement strand
TTCCAGGTCGCCCGCCGCCAAGGCCGCGCCGAAGTCGCCGAAAAGGACGTCGACCGGATAACCGGCGGCGATGGCGGCGGCAAAGAAGACCGGCTCGTAGAGGGTGAGCGAGCGGACGAAATCCGGTCGCTCGAGCGCCAGCCGCAGGCATATCACTGCGCCGAAGGAATGGCCGACAAGGTCGGTCGGCCCGTCCAGAAGGCCAAGAGCCATGTCCATCGTCTGGTCGGACAGATCGCGCGCCGGGTTCCAATCGCCGCTCTGACCGTGGCCGGGCAGGTCGAAGGCCCGCATCTGCAGAGCGTCCGAAAGCCGCTCGGCCACGCCCGCCCAGGCGCCGGAATGGGCGAGCGAGCAATGGATCATCAGCGCCTTGCGATCGCCATCGCCCCACTCGCGCCAGTGGGTGCGCGTTCCAGCCAACGTGGCCTCGGGCATCAGAGCTTGCCGGCGAGGAAGAGATCGAGGTCTTCGAGCCGGTCCTGGCCCCAGAACCGCTCGTCGCTGTCGGTGATGTAGAAGGGTGCGCCGAAGGCGCCCGCCGCGACGGCGTCCTCGAGGTTGCGCTCGTAGACCTCGGCGCCCGACCACAGGCCCTTCTCGGCGAGGGCAGGGTCGAAGCCTGCCGCGCCGAGGCAACCCCGGATCACCTCGTCCTGGGCAATGTCCTTCTCCTCGGCCCAGCAGGCACGGCAGAGGCCGTGGACCAGCGCGCCCATGTCGCCGCCGCCCGCCGCCTGGGCGGCGATGATCGCATAGGAGGACGGCGCCGCGTTGGTCGGCCAGTGCGCCGGCTGCATGTTGAGCGCCAGCCCGGCCTTCTTCGCTTGCCGGCGCAGCTCCTGCAGGCGCAGGGCGCGGCGGTTCTCGTGCCGCTGCGGCACCGGCTGGCCTCCGGTCCGCGAGAAGAGCGCGCCGATGTCCAGGGGCTTGTAGGTGACCGAGGCGTCGTGCCGCCCGGCGATCTCCTCAAGCCGCGTTCCGGCCAGGTAGGTAAAGGGCGAAATCGTCGAGAAGTAGTAGTCGATATGGGACATTTCGTACCTCACCTTCTGTCGGGGTTCCGGGCAGCGTATCGAGGTGCTAAGCGGTGTCAACTTGAGCGAATCCGAGTGTGCAGGGGACCACGATGGCAGCCATTTCCGAGCCGAAGCTGATCGCGGGAAATGCCAACCGGCCACTGGCCAACGCCATCGCCCGACGGATGTCGATGCACCGCGGCATGTCGGTTGGCCTGGTCGATGCCCGGGTCGAACGGTTCAACGACCAGGAAATCTTCGTCGAGGTCTACGAGAACGTCCGCGGCGAGGACATGTTCATCATCCAGCCGACCTCGAACCCGGCGAACGACAACCTGATGGAGCTTCTGATCATCGCCGACGCGTTGCGTCGGTCGTCGGCCGCGCGCATCACCGCGGTGATCCCCTACTTCGGCTATGCCCGCCAGGATCGCCGGACCAAGGCGCGTACGCCGATCTCGGCCAAGCTGGTCGCCAACCTGATCCACGAAGCGGGGATCGAGCGGGTGCTGACGATGGACCTGCACTCGGCGCAGATCCAGGGCTTCTTCGACATTCCGGTCGACAACCTCTACGCCTCGCCGGTCTTCGCGCTCGACATCCAGCACACGTTCGACGGCCGGCTGTCGGACGTCACCGTGGTTTCGCCCGACGTCGGCGGCGTGGCGCGGGCGCGCGAGCTTGCCAAGCGGATCGGCGCACCCCTGGCCATCGTCGACAAGCGGCGCGAGAAGGCGGGCGAGGTTGCCGAGATGACGGTGATCGGCAACGTTCAGGGCCGCAGCTGCCTGATAATCGACGACATCTGCGATACCGCCGGCACACTCTGCAAGGCGGCCGAGGTGCTGATGGAGGCCGGGGCGAACGAGGTCCATTCCTACATCACTCACGGCGTCCTTTCCGGCCCGGCGGTCGAGAGGGTGTCGAAATCGGTGATGAAGAACCTCGTCATCACCGACTCGATCGAGCCGACCGAGGCGGTGAAGAAGGCGAAGAACATCCGCATCGTGCCGACCGCGCCGGTCTTCGCCCAGGCGATCATCAACATCTGGAACGGTACATCGGTCTCGTCGCTCTTCGAGACCGAGACGCTGGGGCCGATCTACGAAGGCATGTACGCCCGCGGCTGAGAGCCGGGGGCGGGGAGGGGGCCCGCGCTCCCTCGACACGCGCCTGCGGCGCATGTCTCCTCCGCTTGGGCCCAGCCTCGGCTTCGCCTCGGCAGGGGGGTCTCGGACCCCCTCTTGAGCCTTCGGCTCAATTCACCTCCGAGAGTACTTGCAAACAAAAGAAACGGCTTCTTTTGTTCTGAAATACTCCGGGGAGTTGCTCGTCAGAGCAACGGGGCAGAGCCCCCGCCGCAGCGAAGCGAAGGCCACCAGAAGTTACCGAGCGAAGCGAGGCCACCGGTAGCCCCGCGCGCCAGCACGGCCGGGATCAGCGGCGGGGCGGCTTGGCGCGCCAGGTGCCGAGCCAGTCCCTGATCCGTCCCCAGAGGCCGCGCGCCCGGTCTGCCGTCGCGTCGGCGGCGCCGTCCACCTTGTCCCAGGCCTCGCCGGCCGTGGCGAGGGCGGGGTCGATCGTGCGCTCGCGGAACTGCAGCCACATGATCCTGAGGAACACCAGGATCAGACCGAGGACGACGAAGAAGAAGATGTTGAACCACGGGATGATCGTCTCGTCCGGCCCGGTCGCCGGACGGATCGAGACCGCGTTCGGAAAGACGGTCCAGAACTGGTTGCGCCAACCGTAATGGGTGATGACGAACCAGCGCGGGTTGTCCCGGGTCGAGACCGCATCCTGCGCCTCGGCGAACAGGGACGATGTGTCGAACTTGAAATAGGGCGGCCAGCTCCAGGCGGTGTCCTCGTTACGATAGACCATCTGCTTGCCGTTGGGATACATCGCCTGGATGAACTGGACATCGCGGTTGATGAAGCCCTCGGACTGGTCGTCCGGCCGCGACCAGAAGATGCGCGTCCAGTCGTTCAGATCCTCGCGCTCGATGTAGGTGCCGGTGATCCGCACCACGTCGTGCTGCGGCAGCGTGTAGTGGAAGAACCCGAACAGGATCAGCGCCAGAAGCGACAGGATCGTCCATTTCACATAGCGCATGTCTTCCCCCTCGCTCGTCGCCGTCAGTAGAAGTTGATCAGGTAGATCAGGACGCCGACCGCGACGATCGGCACGACGTAGACCAGAACGATCAGCTTCTTGCGCAGCCCCTTCTCGTAGGCCCGCATGCCGTCCTCGATATAGGCGTCGCGCGCCGCCATATCACCCCCCGGCCCGTGTTCGGCATCCCAACGTTTTTCCAGCTTCTCGCGCCGGACCGAGCGGGAATAGATCGAGACGAGGAAATAGGCCGCCGTCAGGAAGATCAGGCCGAAAACGGCGAGCCGGACGAATGCGATCATCGTTTGCTCCTGTCCCTCTCCCTGTCCCACGGCCCGGCGGCAGGCTTGCGCCCGCTCTCTCGCGCAACCGCGCCCCAGGGGCCAACCAGCCGGCCGAGATCGACCTCGGGTTCCTCCGCCATCGCCGGCTCGTGCCCGAAGAGCGCCTCGCGCGCGCCCGCCTTGTCCATCTGGTACTCGCGCGCCAGGAAATCGGCCACGTAGGTCTGCCGCGCGTCGCTCCAGCCCGAATAGGCAGTATAGAACGCCTGCTTGTGGCAGATGAAGAGCTGCCGGACATCCAGCGGCGCCAGCTCGGCGAGGAGCATGTTGACGAGGTCGCGGTCCTTGTGCGGTCCCGAGCGCAGCGAATAGAAATAGGCCGGGTGTTCCGAGGTTATCCGCGGCCACGGCCCCGACCCCTCGACCCAGCGCAGAAGCGCCGCGAGGCCGAGGAACTCCTCGGGCAGGGCGTGGCCCATCTTCTGCGCGATCTGCCTCAGCTCGCGCCGCGTCGCGCGACCGAGGTCGATCCCGGCGGCCGAGGCGGCGTCGACCAGGATGAAATCCATCTTCTGCTGAAGGATCGCCGCGGCATCTACCCCGCGCGCCTTGAAGAGAGGCTCGACCAGTTCGTTCTTCTCCAGGAACCGCGCGATGGCGTTGCGCTCGGAAAAATCCATCGTCGTGACCGGCAGCCCGCCGAGCTTCTGCCGTGGCCCGACCGAGATGGCGCCTGGATGGCGGACGCCCTGGAAGATGTAGAGACCGCCGAAATGCGCGGTCCAGAAATTGTCCTGATGGAAGGTCGCGGCCTCGAGCTCGATCGGGTTGCGCGTCACGTCGCCGGTCTTGGTGGCGATGCCGATCATCTCGGCGATCAGGACGTCGTCCCACCAGGCGTCGCGCTCGGTGCGGAACTTGCGGATCATGTCGGTCAGCCTGCGGCCCTCGGCGACATGCGCCTCGGTCGTGTCGGCCGTCACGGTGATCTGCCGCATCTCGAACAGCTTCTCGGGATCGCTCAGGTCGAAGACCGAGCCGCCGAGTTCCCCCGCCACAGCGTCGCGCGCGGTCAGCGCGAAAAGATGCGCCTCGTTCCGGTCGATGAACTGGCGCAGGATGCCGCGCGAGGTCGAGAACTGCGCGTTCAGAAGCGGCGCCGATTTCTGCGCCGTGGTCAGCAGGATGAACTGCCGGTTGGCGCCGTTGGGGTTGAGGTAGAGATGGTCGCCAAGCTCGTCTCCGATCTCCGGCGAGTAGCCCGAGATGTCGACGTGGAAGTCCGGCTGTTTCGTCTCCTTGCCGGTCAGCATCTTCAAGGCACGGTTGTAGCGTTCGACCAGAACCGGCGTTTCCACCGGGACGAGGTTGCCGAACATCAGGCCTTTTTCGATGAGGCGTTTCATGGGGTGTCTACGAACTTGGAGGGATTGCGAAGTTCTGACTTCAACCGGGCCCATTCTCGCTTAAGAATTCTTTGGGAAACTTCCAGAAGATTATCGAACTCGGGGTTTAAGTCTTCGGCGCCACCTTTGGCTTGCGCGTCTGATCTATATTTCAGAGCCCTTCTTAGAGCATCAAAGTCCGGGTCTCGAGGGTTCATTAAGAGCTCAATCTTGTAGATTAGAGCGACTATGGCCTTATCTGTCTCGTCTGTCGTGTAGTGAACTGAGGTAATCCCGGCAAACTCAGAAATGCGGTCCCTCAATTCATAAATCCATGGTTGCCGAAACTCGGAGACCTGCGAGACTGCCTCGTGCTCTCGCCGCTGTCGCTCACTTCTAAGCGCGCGACGGACCGACAACAAACTAGAGATCCAAGCAGCCAAAGCTGACGCCGTCGGCACTAAGAACAGCGTTACGATCAATTGGTTCTCGACCAACCAAACATTCAACTGTTCGAGCAAGATCACCCCTCCGCCCTCCGCATGTCCTCTTCCCGCCGGCGCTCGATCCTCGTGCCGAGCGACAGCGCCGACCAGGCGAGGAACGGGACCCAGGCGAGGAGGCCCAGCACCGAGGTCTTAGCGAG
>JBNLCA010000351.1:0-8539 GCA_050303575.1 Paracoccaceae bacterium | reverse complement strand
TCCTCGGGCAGGTCGCCGGCATGGAGCGCCGCATCCTTTCCGGAGAGGAGCCGCCCGCGTACCACCTCGACCTCCTCGCCGCCGTGATCCACCGTCTCCTCGACCGTCGCGCGGTACGAGGCGATGGACATGGCGGCGGTCCTCGCGCCGGCGAAATCGGCGCGGTCGCGGGCCTCTCGCAGAAGCGCCTGGGTGATCGCGGCGAGCCGGCCGTGCTGGGCGTGGTGCAAATGGTCGGCCTTGGTCGCGGCAAAGAGGATGCGCTCGACCCGGCGCCCGCCGAAGAGCGAGGTCAGCCAGGCGTTCCGGCCGGGACGGAAGGCCGACAGGATCTCGGCCATCGACCGGCGCATGTCCTCCATCGCCTTCGGGCCGGCATGGATGGCGCCCAGGACGTCCAACAGCACGATCTGCCTGTCTATGCGGGAAAAATGGTCGCGAAAGAACGGTTTGACTACTTGCCTACGATAGGCGTCGTAGCGCCGCTCGAATTCGCGCCAGAGCGATCCGCGCCGTGTCGTCTCCGGCCGGGCGAGCGGAGCAAAGGTGAGCGCGGGCGATCCTTCGAGGTCGCCGGGAAGCAGGAACCGGCCCGGCGTGCAGTCGGAGAATCCGGCGGCGCGGGCGGCGTGGAGATAGGCGGTGAAAGCCTCGGCCATCGCCTTGGCGGCGGCCTCGTCCAGCGGAGCGGTGCCGTCCGCCTTCCCGGCGAGGGCCAGAAACTCCTCGGCCTGGGGTCGGCCGGCAATCCGCCCCAGGGTCTTCGTCGCCCAGTCCTCGTAGCTTTCGTCGAGGAGGGCGAGGTCGAGAAGCCACTCACCTGGATAGTCCACGATATCGAGATGCACGGTGCGCGGCCCCCCGAGTGCGCCGAACAGGCCGGTGGGCTGGACCTTGAGCGAAAGGCGCAACTCGGACACGCGGCGGGTGCTTTCGGGCCAGTGCGGATCGGTCCCGGTCAGCGCGGCGAGATGCGTCTCGTAATCGAACCGGGGCACGGTGTCGTCGGGCTGGGGCTGGAGCCAGGCCGCCCGGATGCCTCCGTCGCGGGCGGCGAGGAGCTGCGGCATCCTTCCCCGGTCCATCAGGTTGGCGACGAGCGAGGTGATGAAGACTGTCTTGCCGGCGCGCGAGAGGCCAGTGACGCCCAGCCGCACGGTCGTGTCGAAAAGCGCCTCGGAGACGCCCGAGGTCACGCTTTCGACCCCGCGGGAAATCCCGTCTGCCAGTCGTCCGATTACCACGCGATCGCCCCCGTTGCCTGCCGGTTCAATATATGCGCCGGCGCCGGGGTTCCTAGTGCGGCTTGAATTGGCCCGGGCAAGGGGGTAGGCGGCGGGAATGCCCCGCTATGCGCTGAAGATCGAGTATCACGGCGGCCCGTTCGCGGGCTGGCAGCGGCAATCCGGCCAGCCCTCGGTGCAGGCCTCCGTCGAGGCGGCGCTGGCGAAGCTCGAGCCGGATGTCGGATCGATCGCGGCAGCGGGGCGGACGGATGCCGGCGTTCATGCCACCGGGCAGGTGGCCCATGTCGATCTGGCGAAGGACTGGGAGCCGTTTCGCCTCGGCGAGGCGCTGAATTTCCATCTCAAGCCCGAACCGGTGGCGATCCTTGCCGTGGCGCGGGTGACGGACGATTTCCATGCCCGCTTCTCGGCGCGACGGCGGCGCTATCTTTACCGGCTGGTGCAGCGGCGGGCGCCCTTGACGCTGGAAAAGGGGATTGCCTGGCGGGTGGTCCACGAGATCGCGGCCGGACCGATGCGCGCGGCGGCGGCGCACCTGATCGGGCATCACGACTTCACCACCTTCCGCTCGACCATCTGCCAGGCCAAGTCGCCGGTAAAGACGCTGGACCGGCTGGATATCGAGCAGGTTGCCATCCCGCACGGGACCGAGTTCCGCTTCCATGTCGAGGCGCGGAGTTTCCTGCACAACCAGGTGCGCAGCCTTGTCGGCACGCTGGAACGGGTGGGCTGTGGCGCGTGGGAGCCGGAACGGGTGAAGGCAGCGCTGGAGGCGCGGGACCGCGCCGCATGCGGGCCGGTGGCGCCGCCGGACGGCCTCTGCCTCGCCGAGGTCGGCTACGAGTCCGACCCGTTCAGTTGAGGTCCTTCAGAAGCCGTCCGTGCTTCTTCACCTCGGCGACGACATCGCCGAAGGTCTCGATCCCCTTCGCCTTCAGCATCGGCAGGAGTTTCAGGAACGCATCCGCCGTGGCGACGGTGTCGCCCATCGCGGTGTGGCGCGCCTCCTCGGGGATCACGATGCCCAATCGTTCGGCGAGGGCATCCAGAGTGTGGGTCTCGTGCTGGCCGAAGACAACCGCCGAAAGGAGCACGGTGTCGAGGACCGGGTGGTCGAAGCGGTGGCCGATCGAGGCCTCGTGACGGCGCAGGAATTCGAGGTCGAAAGGGGCGTTGTGCGCGACCAGCACCGCGCCCTCGGCGAACTTGTGAAAGCGCGCGCCGATCTCGCCGATGCTGGGCGCATCTGCCACCATCGCGTCGGTCACATGGTGGACGGCGGTCGCGGCGGGCGGGATGCGGCGACCGGGATTGACCAGGCTTTCGAAGCTCTCGCCCGCGACGCGGCGGCCGTTCAGGCAGCGCACGGCGGCGATCTGCACGATCTCGTCACCCTGGCTGGGGAGGAGGCCGGTCGTCTCGGTGTCGAAGACGACGTAGGTGAGATCGGAAAGCTTGCGGTTCGCGACAGCCTCGGTGCGGGCGCGCGAGAGAAGGTCGAAGTCGTAGACCGCCGAGCGGGCGGCGGGATGCGGCGGCGAGACGGCCGGGCGGGCGGCGCGGATCGGAAGGACAAGGCCAGGGCGTCCGTCCGGCCCGATCTCGGGCCAGCATTCGGTGCCGTGCGTCCTGAGGACAGCGCGGCCGGTGACGTCCGTCAGGCCGACTTCAAGCGGCTCGGCCAGCCAGTCGTCCATCAGCTTCACCGGCAGGGCCTCGCCCGTCCAGTGAAGGGCGATGGCGGCGCCGGGCGGGTCGGCCTTGATGCTGATCGTCAGGCGCTCGGCACGGCCCGAGGCGGCAAGCCGCTCGGCCAGAAGCTCAACCAGCGCGACTATCTCGAAGGCGTTGCAGCGCAGGAGCAGGCGGTCTGTCTCGACCTCGGCCGTCACGTTTTCGGCCGAAAGCCGGGCCAGGAGGCCGTCGGCAAGGTCGCGTGCGCGGGTCTCGGACATCGGCCACCACTCGGCGCGGCTGTCGTCGTATCGGGCGCCAAGCTCGGTGACGGCCTGGGTCAGGGCGCGCACCTCGCCGGCCATCGCGGCGCCGAGACCGGGATCGTCTTTGCCCATCACGTCCATCACCGTCTGCAGGTTGGCAGCGGGTCGGCGGACACGGTCGAAGACCTCTTCCAGGAGGCGCTCGCGCGCGCTGTGCGTGGCAAGGTCGGCGGTGACGTCGCGCAGGGTGAGGACGTAGCCGGGCAGGCCGCCTTCCTCCTCAGGCAGGCGCAGAAGGCGCATTCGGGCCGAAAGGACTCGGGCGCCGTGGGTGGTGGCGCACAGAAGGTCCGAGGCGGCATCCTCCCCGGCGGCGAGAAGGCGCTCGTAGGCGTGGGCGACCGGTGCCTCGCGCAGGTAGTCGAAGACCGGACGGTCAAGGCCGGGCGCATGGGCGCCGCCCAGCAGCCCCGCCGCGTGGCCGTTGTAGAAGACGATCCGGTGCTCGGGCGAGGCGAGAAGAACGCCTTCCGGCACGTCGGCGAGGAGCGCCTCGAGCCGCGCCTTCTCGGCCGAGAGGCGGGTGGTCTCGCGTTGGACCGCCTCGGCCAGGGCGCCGCGGGTCTCGGCGAGCGTTGCCGAGACGGCCGCAGCGGCCGGGGCGAGGTCACCGAGATACTTTGCCGCGGTTCCCACGTCCGCTTCGACATCGGCGTGGGCGCGGGCACGCAGGCGCGAAGAAAGCCCCTCGATCGCCTTGGCGACATTTTCGTCAAAGAGGAGCCAGATCCAGGCGACCAGTCCCAGAATGGCAAAGCCGGTGATCGTGCCGGCCATGACGAAGGCCGACAGCGCCTCAGGCTCGCCGAGTTTGCGGTAGCCGGCGAAAAGGCCTGCCACCAGCGCCGCCTCGGCCCCCGATACCACCAGCGCGAAGAAGAGGAAGACGCGCAGGCGGAGGGAGAGGCGCTCGTACATCAGGCCGCCCCGAGCACCCGCTTCACCTCGGCCCTGAGGTCGGCGACGTCGAAGGGCTTGGAGATGAAACCGTCCGCGCCGAGGGCAAGGCCCTTGCGCCGCTCGATCTGGTTGCCGCGCGCCGTCATCATCAGGATCTTCACGCCGGCAAGGTTCGGGTCGAGGCGGACCGACTGGCAGATCTCGTAACCCGACATCTCGGGCAGCATGACGTCGAGCAGGACAAGGTCGGGCGGATGGCTGCGGATCGTGCGCATCGCCTCGGCGCCGTTGGCGACGCGATCGAACTCGTAGCCCTCGCGCTTCATCAGGTGTTCGAGGGCGAGGGCGATGTTGTCCTCATCCTCGACGATCAGCACCGATTTCGCCGCCATGGCTCAACTCTCCGCGCAGACCGCCTCAAGGACCGGGTCGTCGGCCGGAAGGTCGCGCCATTCGGCATCGGCGACGGTACCGTCCGGGCCGAAGTCGGCGCCGTCGATCAGGTCGGCGCGGCGGCCGTTCGGGCAATCGTAGAGAACCGGGATGCTGAAGGGCTGGGCCCAGCGACCGAAGAGCAGGACATCGACCATCTTCTGCCCCGGCGCGGCCGCGTTGGTGCGCACGGCGCCGCGGTCGAAGGCGATGAAGCGATTGACCATCGGCACCGCATAGGTCCACGGCCACCAAGGGGCGGAGGACTCGTTCTTGGTGGCGACGACGAGGCTGGACGGCATTGCGCCGACGGTGCGATCGAACCACGTGTATTCTGACCAGATCGAATAGGCGAGCATGGCGCTTCCGGCCGCGATCGGCAGGGCCCAGCGGGGCAGCCTGCGGCCCGTCACCTTGCCCAGAAGGTGGTTCAGGATCATGACGACCCCGGCCGCCGCAAAGGCCGCTGCAACCACGGCGATGAAATCGAACAGCATTTCCCCTCCCGTCCGGGCCTCAGCCCAGCATACCTTTTCCGTGTCCGACCGCCGACTGCATGGTCCTGACGACGACGAAGGCGTCGCGCAGGTGGCTGCGTTCGAGATCGCTAAGATCGTTCGGCGCCATGAAGTTGTCGGGCTTTTCGCCCGCCTTCACGCGCCTTGCCTGATGGTCGAGCCGCGTCTCGGCGATGAGATCGTAGGCGTCGATCAGCGAATGGCCGCCGGACGACGAGATGATCCCCGCCTCCTCGGCCGCCTTGAGCCGCGCCCGCGTGTTCACCGCCCCGATCCGGCCCTGAAGCGCGTAGACGCGGCCAAGGTCGGTGACCGGCACGACGCCGTTGTGCTTCAGATCGATCCGGTCCTTGTGCTCGCCCGAACGGATCGTGGCGAAGCTTCGGATGAGGCCGAGCGGCGGCTGGTGCTTGAGCGAGTTGGCAATCATGTGGGCGACGAAGATCGAGTTCTTCGCGGCGGCGTCCAGCGTCTCGGTCTGGAGACCGGAGAAGAGCGCCGCAGTGCCGCCGATGGGGCGCAGATCGAACATGACCGAGGCCAGCATCTGCGCTTCGGGCGAAGGCGTGGCGATCCAGCGGGCGAAATAGTCGCGCCAGACTCGGACCGGCTGCCGCCAGCGATCCGCCGTCGCCATCATGTCGCCGGGGCAATAGACATAGCCGCAGGCGTCGAGCCCGTCCGACACGAACTTGGCCACCGCCTTGAAGTAGGCGTCGTGCTCCTCGGGCAAGAAGGCGTCGTCGAGGATCAGGCAGTTGTCCTGGTCCGAGACGCCGGTCTGTTCCTGCCGGCCCTGGCTGCCGCAGGCAAGCCAGAGATAGGGAACGGGCGGGGCGCCGTGCTCGGCCTCGGCCATCTTCAGAAGCTTGCGGGTGACAGCGTCGGCGATATCGGTGATCAGCCTTGTCGCCACTTCGTGCCGTTGCCCGCCGGCGACCAGTTGCACCAGAAGCTGCGGGATGCGCGCGGTGACGGCGGCCATCTCGGCGATGGTCGTGGCACCGGCGACATCGCGGATCAGCTGCGCCGACGAGACCGCCTGGACGCGGGTCAGGTCGGTCTGGGTGATGATGCCGACCAGCCGCCCGCTCTCGGCGATCGGCAGGTGGCCGATGCGCCGCTCCATCATCACGTGAAGAACATCCGAGCCGAGCGCCGAGGGCGGCAGCGCCTCGGGATCCGTTGTCATCACCTCGCGCACGGGGCGGGTCGGGTCGATGCCGCCGGCGAGCGCGCGGTGGGTCATGTCGCGGGTGGTGACGATGCCGACAAGCCGGCCCTCGTCGACGACGCCTAGGCACGAGACATGGCGGTCGCGCATCAGCTGCGCCGCCTCGGCGATGGAGACTTCGGGTGCGCAGGCGACAGGATCGGTCGCCATCAGGTCGGCGACGCGCATGGTGGCAAGGTCTGGCTTTCTCGGCTCGGCCTGGCGCGAGCGGTCGAAGAACCGCGCGAAGGCCGGGAAATTGGTCACCAGCTGGCGGACCTCGTCCGCAGGGAGGATGAGAAGGCGCGAGGGCTCGATCGCGCGGGTGTTGGTGGCGGCCTTTCCGTCGCGCAGCAGGCCACGTTCGCCGAACGAGTTGCGCGGGCCGAGAAGCGAGACCGGCGCCCCGGCCTGATCGGTCACCGAGACGGCGCCGGTCTCGATAAGATAGAGCCCCTCGAGCGTGTCGCCGGCCGTGTAGATCACCTCGTTGTCGGCGACCTCGCGCGGGCGGAACGCCGCGGCGACGCGCGCAAGCTCGTCGGCGGGCAGGGAATTGTAGGGATGGACGGAGTGCAGAAAGCGGGCTGTCGCTTCGGTCATCGTGCCGGCCTTCGGAAAAGGGCGCGCCCCTGAGACGGGGCGCGCGAGAGGTGGCCCGGACCGCATGCGGGCCGGGCAAGGTCGTCAGTGCGTCGCGCCGCCAGCACCGCGCGGAACCCGGATGGATTCCACGAGATCCTGGATCTCCTGCGGCGGTTCTTCGGTGGCGTTGGACACCAAGTAGGCCACCGCGAAGTTTACGACGGCGCCAATCGAGCCGATCGAGAGCGGCGAGATGCCCAGCACCCAGTTTGCCGCATTGTCCGGCAGCTGGTTGGTGCCCGGGATGAAGAACCAGCCCTTGTACACGAAGATGTAGATCAGCGTGAAGATCAGGCCGGCCAGCATCCCCGCGACAGCGCCCTTGTCGTTCACGCGCTTCGAGAAGATGCCCATCATCAGCACCGGGAACAGCGACGCCGCCGCGATCCCGAATGCCAGGGCCACAGTCTGCGCCGCAAATCCCGGAGGATTGAGACCCAGCCACGTCGCCACCGCGATGGCGATTGCCATTGCCACACGAGCCGCGATGAGCTCGCCTTCCTCCGAGATGCCCGGATTGAGAGTGCCCTTGATGAGATCGTGGCTGACCGCCGAAGAGATGGCGAGCAGCAGGCCCGCTGCCGTCGAGAGCGCGGCGGCGAGACCACCGGCTGCGACGAGCGCGATGACCCAACCTGGAAGCTGGGCGATTTCGGGGTTGGCCAGAACGAGGATGTCGTTGTTGATGGTCAGTTCCGAGCCGGACCAGCCGCGCTCGGTCGCCGTGGCGGCGAAGCCCTCGTTCTTGTCGTTGTAGTACTGGATGCGGCCGTCGCCGTTCTTGTCTTCGAACTTCAGAAGACCGGTGATTTCCCAGTTGCGCATCCAGTCAGGCCGCTGCTCGTATTCGACGGCCTCGGCCGAGGCACCATTCGGATAGATCGTGTCGATGATGTTCAGACGCGCCATCGCACCAACGGCCGGGGCCGTAAGGTAAAGAAGCGCGATGAACACCAGCGCCCAGCCAGCCGACGAACGCGCGTCGGCGACTTTCGGCACGGTGAAGAAACGCACGATCACGTGCGGCAGACCGGCGGTGCCGATCATCAGCGACATTGTGAACAGGAACATGTTGAGCGTCGATTGGTGATGCCCGGTATACGTGTTGAAGCCGAGATCGGTGACCACCTGGTCGAGCTTGGTCAGAAGTGGTTCGGCCGAGGACACGTGGTCCGAGAAAAGGCCGAGCGGCGGCACCGGGTTGCCGGTCAGCTGCAGCGAGATGAAGATCGCCGGGATCGTATAGGCGAAGATCAGCACGCAGTACTGTGCGACCTGGTTGTATTTGATGCCTTTCATGCCACCGAGAACGGCGTACATGAACACGACCGCCGCACCGATCATCAGGCCGGCGAAGTTCGACACTTCGAGGAAGCGCGAGAAGGCAACTCCGACGCCGGTCATCTGGCCGATAACGTAGGTCACCGACGCGACGATCAGGCAGACGACCGCGACGAGGCGGGCGGTCTGGCTGTAGAACCGGTCGCCGATGAACTCGGGCACCGTGTACTTGCCGAACTTCCGCAGGTAGGGCGCAAGCAGGAGCGCGAGCAGCACGTAGCCGCCGGTCCAGCCCATCAGGAA
>JBNLCA010000350.1:0-3061 GCA_050303575.1 Paracoccaceae bacterium | reverse complement strand
TCGTCCAGCCGCTCGCCCGTCGCCTCGTCGCGGCTGTCGATGATCCAGCGGTAGGCATGGAGCAGTGCGGCGGGGCCAAGGTACTTGTCGCCGTTCCACCAGTAGCTCGGGCACGAGGTCGAGCACGAGGCGCACATGACGCATTCGTATAGGCCGTCCAGCTTCCGGCGATCCTCGATCGACTGCTTCCATTCCTTTGCCGGCCGGTTCGTCTTGGTCTCGAGCCACGGCATGATCGAGGCGTGCTGGGCGTAGAAGTGGGTCAGGTCCGGCACCAGGTCCTTGACCACCGGCATGTGCGGCAGCGGATAGATGCGGATGTCGCCCTTGATCTCGTCCAGCCCCCAGATGCAGGCAAGCGTGTTCATCCCGTCGATGTTCATCGCGCACGAGCCGCAGATCCCCTCGCGGCAGGACCGGCGGAAGGTCAGCGTCGGGTCGATCTCGTTCTTGATCTTGATGAGCGCGTCCAGAACCATGGGCCCGCAGCTGTCCATGTCGACGAAGTAGGTGTCGACGCGCGGGTTCTCTCCGGTGTCCGGATCGTAGCGGTAGATCTGCACCTTGCGGGTGTTCGTCGCGCCCTCGGGCGCCGGCCAGGTCTTGCCGGTCTTGACCTGGCTGTTCTTCGGCAGGGTGAACTGGACCATCTTACACTCCTTCGGCGGCGTAGGCCGCGCGGCGTTCCTTGCGGATCACGATCTTCAGGCCGGACCAGACCTCGTCGACCGCGCAGACCTTGACGTCGACCATGTCGTGGGCCAGCGCGGTGTCGCGCACCGTGTCCTCGGTCACGTCGGTCGGAACCTTCGAGGCCTTTTTCGGCCAAGAGACCCAGATCATTCCCTCGGGTCTTATGTGGCCGCGCAGGCCGGGGACGGCGCGGGCGACCGTTTCGGCGGACCTGGTGAACATCTGGATGAAATCGAGGCCCTTGCCTTCGATCCTGTCCCACGCGTCGCGCAGCTCGACCGAGGCGAAGGCACGGGCGCGGGCAAGCTCCGACAGGCCGTCGGGCAGACCGGCAAAGGCGACGTGCTGGCCGTCCTTGAGCCCCAGCTTCTTCGGCAGCGGTGTGCCCGAATATCCGGCCTCGGCGATCATCTCAGCAGCGCCGGCAAGCCTTCGCGGATGAGGCAGTCGATCGTGCCTTGCCGCCGCAGGATGGTCGACACGGTCTGCACCGTGCCCGCATCCGGCGTGCCGGTCACGCCGTCCTCGGCCAGCGAGATGATCTCGCCCGCGCTCGCGTTGTCGATCACGCAGTTCACCGCCGGTTCGACCGCCACGCCCGGCAGCCGGCGCTGGAGGACCGGACGCACCGCGTCCTTCGCCGCCTCGCGGGCGATGTAGTCGGCCGGGTTCTCGACGCAGGCGGTGAGCAGCGCGATCGGGACTAGAAGCTGGAGAATTCTCACGCCCAAAATACCTCCCGTTTAGTTACAGTGTTTACCACTTCACCAAAGCTTTCGTGGAGACTCAGATCGACAATTTTGTGGTCGTCGCCGCTCGGGTCGGAAAGGCCAAGCGCAACACTACGATCTTCCGGGTTCAATGCGATTTCCGTTGATCCGTCGAGCAGCGAGCACACTGCGAACAGCGCATTTGCGCAGGCGAACTCCAGGAGCGGTCGCAGCGTCTCGTCCGAGACTCCCTTGGCGCGAATAGCGGCGAGCGCTTCGGTGGGGGCCGGGGGAGAATTATCCAAAAGCGCAACAGTCGCGCCGTCCTTCGCGTATCCGGCGAACTCGACCAGCAGCGTCGCCCGGGACAGTTGGTCGATGCCTTCCTCTCTTTGCGATCGGGCCCAGCCCGCAGGGTCCGGAACCCCGAGTGACGCAAACATGTCTTCGAGGGTCGACGCCATTAGTAGACCCTCGCCTTCGGCGCGATCTTCTTCAGGTCGATCCCGCCCTCCTCTTCGGTGGTCAGGGGCGCGGTGTGAACCGGACGGTAGCTCAGCGTCACATCGTTGCCATCGACCGTGGCCAGCGTGTGCTTGCGCCACTTGGTGTCGTTGCGATCCGGATAATCCTCGTGCGCGTGGGCGCCGCGGCTTTCCTTGCGCGCCTCGGCCGAGACGATGGTAGCGAGCGCGTTCGGCATCAGGTTGGTCAGCTCCAGCGTCTCCATCAGGTCGCTGTTCCAGATCAGGCTGCGGTCGGTGACCTTGATATCGCCCATCTTGGCGGCCACGGCCTTCATCTTCTCGACGCCCTCGGCCAGCGTCTTGTCGGTGCGGAAGACGGCGGCGTCGGCCTGCATCGTCTTCTGCATCTCGAGCCGCAGGTCGGCGGTCGGGACCGAGCCCGAGGCGTTCCTCAGACCGTCGAACCGCGCCAGCGCCTTGTCGAGCGAGGCCTGGTTCAGGGGTGCGTTCTTGGCGTTCGGATCGACCACCTTGCCGGCCCGGATCGCCGCCGCCCGGCCGAAGACGACGAGGTCGATCAGCGAGTTCGATCCCAGCCGGTTCGCGCCGTGGACCGAGGCGCAGCCGGCCTCGCCCACCGCCATCAGGCCGGGCGAGACCCGGTCGGGTTCAGCGGCCGTCGGGTGCAGCACTTCGCCCCAGTAGTTCGTCGGGATGCCGCCCATGTTGTAATGCACCGTCGGAAGGACCGGGATCGGTTCCTTTGTCACGTCCACGCCGGCGAAGATGCGGGCGCTTTCGCTGATGCCCGGCAGACGCTCGTGCAGCGTCTCGGGCGGCAGGTGGTTGAGGTGCAGGAAGATGTGATCCTTGTCCTTGCCGACGCCGCGGCCCTCGCGGATCTCCATCGTCATGCAGCGGCTGACGACGTCGCGGCTGGCGAGGTCCTTGTAGGTGGGCGCGTAGCGCTCCATGAAGCGCTCGCCTTCCGAGTTGGTCAGATAGCCGCCCTCGCCGCGCGCGCCCTCGGTGATAAGGCAGCCGGCGCCGTAGATGCCGGTCGGGTGGAACTGGACGAACTCCATGTCCTGGAGCGGCAGGCCGGCCCGCGCCACCATGCCGCCGCCGTCGCCCGTGCAGGTGTGGGCGCTGGTCGCGCTGAAATACGCCCGGCCGTAACCTCCGGTCGCC
>JBNLCA010000349.1:0-5569 GCA_050303575.1 Paracoccaceae bacterium | reverse complement strand
TTCTCGTTCTGGCGCCTCGTCGGCCGACCCACGGCGCGGCGCGGCTTCCGCGAGGGGATGGCGCTGCATCTGGGCCGGGCGCGGGGCGGGATTGGCGGCGGCCTTTGCCAGATGTCGAACCTGATCCACTGGCTGGCGCTGCACACGCCGCTGACGGTGACCGCCCGCGCCAGCCATTCCTTCGACCCGTTCCCCGACCAGGGTCGGGTGATCCCCTACGGCACCGGCGCGGCGCTCTTCTACAACTACATAGATCTTTGGCTGGAGAACCGGACCGAGACGACCTTCCAGCTGAGGCTGTGGCTGACCGAGACGCTGCTCAACGGCGAGATGCGGGCCGACCGGGCGCTGCCGCACCGCTACCGCATCCGCGAGGAGAACGGCCGCTTCGAACGGGCCGGCGAGGACTGGATCCGGATCAACGAGATCTGGCGCGACACGATCGCCAAGGGCGAGGGCGCGGCCGTGGTGGCGAGCGAGCGGCTCTATGGCAACCGCGTGCGGGTTCTCTACGAGCCGGCCGGGGCGCGGGACGGGTTGCGGGGTGAGGCCGGATAGGCTCAACTCGCGCTCGGAGGCGATCATGGCCGAGCCGGACTTCACCATCGGGATCGAGGAGGAATATCTCCTGGTCGATCCCGCCACCTGCGCCCTGGCGGCGGCGCCGAAGGCGCTGATGGACGATTGCGTTGCGGCGCTGGAAGGCCAGGTCAGCCCGGAATTCCTGCAATGCCAGGTCGAGGTCGGCACCAAGGTCTGCCGCACCATCGGCGAGGCGCGCGAGGATCTGAAGCACCTGCGCCGGACGGTGGCCGAGGTGGCGGACCGGCACGGGCTCGCGGTCATCGCCGCCTCGTGCCACCCGTTCTCGGACTGGAAGGGACAGAGCCATACGCCGAAAGACCGCTATGACGGGCTGGCCCGCGATCTTCAGGGCGTGGCGCGGCGGATGCTGATCTCGGGCATGCATGTCCATGTCGGCATCGAGGACCCCGAGATGCGGGTCGACCTGATGCGGCAGTTCACCTACTTCCTGCCGCATCTTCTGGCGCTGAGCTGTTCCTCGCCATTCTGGCAGGGCGAGGATACCGGGCTTGCCTCGTATCGCCTCACCGTCTTCGACAACCTGCCGCGCACCGGCCTGCCGCCTCAGTTCGAGAGCTGGGGCGCGTTCGAGCGGACGGTGGGCGTGCTGGTCGAACTGGGCCTGATCGAGGATGCCACCAAGATCTGGTGGGACCTGCGCCCCTCGCACCGGTTCCCGACGGTCGAGAGCCGGATCTGCGACGTCTCGCCCCGCGTCGAGGATGCCTTGACCATCGCGGCCCTGACCCAGGCCGGGATGCGGATGCTCTGGCGGCTGAGCCAGCGCAACCAGCGCTGGCGCATCTACGACCGGTTCCTGGTGGGCGAGAACCGCTGGCGGGCGCAGCGCTATGGCACCGCGGAGGGGCTGATCGACTTCGGGCGGCACGAGATCGTGCCGATGACCGAACTGATGGACGAGCTTGTGCACCTGATCGCCGAGGATGCCGGCTGGTTACGTTCGACCGAGGAGGTGGAGCGGGCGCGCAAGCTTGCCGCCGAGGGGCCGAGCGCGGCGCGGCAGCGCGCGGTCTTTGCCGGTGCGATGGACCGCGGCGCACCGAAGGACGAGGCGCTGAGGGCCGTGGTGCGGCACCTGATCGAGGAATTCACCGAGGGGCTCTAGGAACCGGCGCGGCCGACCGGTTAGGTCGGCGGAAGGACCAGCAGCATCTGCACCGGGGCCATCGAATCGTCGTTCTCGCAGCGCAGGGAGGCGACGACCCGCACCCTTGAATAGTCGTCTGGCGTGCCGTCGCTGTAGACATGGGCGCCCATCACCCGACAATCCGCCTCGGGATCAAAACGGACGGCGAGCAGCATGTCCTCGCCCTCGACCTTGAGCGGCGGCAGGGCGGCGCGGGCGTTCCGAAGGCTCGCCTCGAGCGCGCGGCCCACCGAAGCCCAGTCGAGCCCGTGGATCGCATCACGCTCGACCGCGCGCAGGCCCCCGGGGCCGGCCGCGATTTCGTCCGCCGTCCAGCCATCGCCCAAAAGCGGCCGCGCGCCCCGTTCGGCGAGAATACCGAACGGGTCGGCACGGTCCGGAAGCGGCAGAACGTCGAGCTGTCCCGGGCCGGCGTCGGGCGCCATGTAGAGGGTGCGCATCACCGGCCAGACCCCGTCATCGACGTTGTCCGCAAGGCGCCGCGCGATCAGCAGGATGTCCTTCTGCGAAGCGGTATGAAGGCCCATGTTGTCCTCGGTGACCCGCAGCACGTAAAGATGATCGGCGTCAAGGCCGAGGACGGTTTCCTGCATCTCGACCACCTGCGGCGGTGTCGCCAGGGCCGGGCCGGCAGCGAGCATCATCAGCGCGGCGAAAATCTTCATCTCGGTCTCCGTTGCCCGGGTGGCCCATTCTGACGGGCGTGGCGGAAAACGCCAGTTCCCGCTCAGGCGGCGCGGCGGAACGCGGCCGGGGTGAGGCCGGTCTCGCGCTTGAAGACGCGGGCGAAGGCGGCCTCGGAGGCGTAGCCTACGGTCTCGGCCACCTCGGCGACCGTTACGCGCGATCCGCCCAGCGCCTGCCGGGCCAGGAGCATCCGCCAGCGGGTCAGGTAGGACATCGGCGTTTCGTCCATCCGGTCGGCGAATTTCAGCGCGAACCCGGTGCGCGAGAGGCCAGCCTCGCGGGCGAGTTCGGCCAGTGACCAGCCGCGCGCCGGGTCGGCGTGGATCGCTTGCAGCGCGCGCGAGAGATTCGGGTCGGCGAAACCGGCGAGACCGGCAATGCCGGCGCCCTCGCCCTCGACATAGGCACGCAGGGCCTGGGCGAAGATGATCTCGGACATCTTCAGCGCGATGAGATCGCCGCCGGGAAGCGCCCGGCCCGCCTCGGTTCCGATGGCGCGGAGAGTGTATTCCATCCATTTTCCCGCCGCCTCGCCGTAATTGCGGATGCGCAGCGACGTCGGCAGCCGGTCGAGAAGCGGATGGCGGCCGCCGGGATCGAAGGCGAAATGGCCGCAGACGAGTTCCGTCTCGGGCCCGTCGACCGAGCCGCCGTAGATCAGCGCGCCCTCGCCGGTGAAGCCGGAAAGCTCGACCACGCGGTCGAGCGGCAGGGTCACATCCTCGGTCGCGGGATCGCAGTAGAGCCGGTGCGCGGCGCCGTGCGGGATGATGACGAGATCGCCCTGGTCGAGCGCGACCGGCGCCTGGCCGGCTACGCGGACAAGGCAGCGGCCGCGATGGGCGAAATGGAAGCGGGCGACGTTCTGGTAGGCCGGCACGTCGACGCCCCAGGGCGACGTGAAGGCGGTGCGGAAGTAGAGCGAGCCCTTCAGGTTCAGCCGCATCAGCACGTCGCTCATCAGGTCCATTTGTCTCTCCTTTCCCGCATTCTGAACGATCGGGCAGAAAAATGGAACGATCCAGAATTCAGAATTCCGTGCGGAGCGTTCATCTGGGACGCACGCAACCAAGGAGACTATCCGATGAAACACCTGCTGATCCCCTTCGCCCTTCTTGCCGCGCTGCCGGCGCAGGCGCAGGACCCGGCCGCGCTGAGCGACGCCGAGATGGCGCACGCCGCCTACACCGCGGACAATATCGACATCCGCTATGCGCATCTGGCGCTGGCCCTGTCGGACAACCCGGAGGTCCGCTCCTTCGCCGAGACGATGCTGCGCGACCACATGGCAGTGAACGAGCAGGCGCTGGCGCTTCTGCAGAAGCTGGGCGTGGCGCCCGAGGACAATTTCCTCAGCCAGGCGCTGGCGGCGAATGCCGAGACGGTGGTCGAGGAGCTGGCCGGACTTCGCGGCGAGGCCTTCGACCGGCGCTATGCCGAGAACGAACTCGCCTACCACCAGGCGGTCAACGACGTCGTCGGCAATGCCTTCATCCCGAACATCGAGAATGCCGAGGTGAAGGCGCTCTTCGAGGCCGGGCTGGAGATCTTCCTCGTGCACGAAGCCCATGCCGAGACCATGGTCGCGGCGGTCGCGAAATGACGCTGACGCGGCGACAGGCGGTGGGGGCGGCGCTGGCCGCCCTCGTCGCTCCCCGGGCCCTGGCGCACAACGGGGTGATCCACGGCGAGATCCACGAGGTCGTCGTCGAGGGCCTGCGCTTCGTGCCCGAACGGGTGGAGGCCCGCCTGGGTGACGGAATCCGCTGGATCAATCGCGATCTGGCGCCGCACACCGCGACGGCCACGGACGGCCGCTGGGACACCGGACGGCTGAACCGCGGCGACGAGGCGGCGATCGAGGTGACCGAGGACCTTGCCGGCCCGTACTTCTGCCGCTTCCATCCACATATGAAAGGCGAGGTCATCATTATCCCGTGACGGTCCGAGCCCGCCGGGCCTTGCAAAACTCGCGCAACATTCGGACCTTACCAGCGGTAGGGTCCGAAGCGGGAGGAGGCCCATGGATTTCGCGCTCAGCGAGGAGCAGACGGCCATCTTCGAGATGGCCCGCGCTTTCGGCGAGGAACATATCGCGCCCTTCGCGCGCCAGTGGGAGGCCGAGGGGACGATCCCCAGGGATCTCTGGCCGAAGCTCGCCGAACTCGGCTTCGGCGGCCTTTATGTCGGCGAGGCGTCGGGCGGGTCCGGGTTGACGCGGCTCGACGCGACGCTGGTCTTCGAGGCCCTCTCGATGGCGTGCCCGTCGGTCGCGGCGTTCCTTTCGATCCACAACATGTGCGCCAAGATGATCGACGCCTTCGGCTCGGACGAGATGAAGACGCGGTTTCTGCCCGGGGCGCTGAGGATGGAGACGGTCTTCTCCTACTGCCTGACCGAGCCGGGATCGGGCTCGGACGCCGCCGCGCTGAAGACGCGGGCCGAGCGGACGAACGAGGGCTGGCGGCTGACCGGGACCAAGGCCTTCATCTCGGGCGGCGGCTATTCGGACGCCTATCTGGTGATGGCCCGGTCGGGCGGTGAGGGGCCGAAAGGCATTTCGGCCTTCGTGATCGAGGACGGCGCCGAGGGGCTGTCCTTTGGCGGACTCGAGCAGAAGATGGGCTGGCGGTCACAGCCAACGCGCCAGGTCCAGCTGGACAATTGCAACATTCCGGCGGGAAATCTGCTGGGTGATGAAGGCAAGGGTTTCACATATGCGATGTCGGGGCTCGATGGGGGCAGGCTTAACATCTCGGCCTGCTCGCTCGGCGCGGCGCAGGCGGCGCTGACCGCGACGCTGGCCTATATGGCAGAGCGACAGGCCTTCGGCCAGCCGATCGACCAGTTCCAGGCGCTGCAATTCCGCCTCGCCGACATGGAGATCGAGCTTCAGGCGGCGCGGGTCTTGCTGCGCCAGGCGGCCTGGAAGCTGGACCAGGGCGCCCCGGACGCCACAAAGTTCTGCGCGATGGCGAAGAAGTTCGTGACCGAGGCGGGAAGCCGCGTGGCGGACCAGTGCCTGCAGCTCCACGGCGGTTACGGATATCTGGCGGACTACGGGATCGAGAAGACCGTGCGCGATCTGCGGGTGCACCAGATCCTCGAAGGGACGAACGAGATCATGCG
>JBNLCA010000348.1:0-3939 GCA_050303575.1 Paracoccaceae bacterium | reverse complement strand
CGGCGATGCCAGGTCGATCCTGTCTCCGGCGACGGTCCCGCTCTACGAGGCCGCGCGCCGCGCTGCGGCCGGCGAGCCAGATGCCGAAAGGACGATCGTCTGGAATGACCTGGACGGGTTCCTGCAACCGAAGGTCGAGGGACTCCTTGCCGCGATTTCCGATCGGGGGGAGCTATATGACGCATTCGGCGAGCTGCGTGGCGCCGTCCGGGCCTTCGCGTCGTCCTGACGCCAGGGCAGGACGCGGCCGACTTGTCGCCCGAGGATGCGGACGGCGGATCGTGAACCGAACGGCTCCAGACGACACCATGGTGACGAAAGGGCGCGCCTCGACACGATTGGAGACCAATCGACACGGGCGATGTATCCCGATAAACTAGGCATGCTCGCGAACGACGATGGTTTTCTCTGCGTGACAGTTGAGTTCGGAACTTGCCGGCAACCATGCTGCCGGACAAGTGTTTGGCGTGATGCGGGCGGCTTGCACTTCAAGTGCCACGGGGACGCGCATCATGGACGGCTCTTCATCGCAGGACACGGCGTTTCTTCCGCTCAGAACCGCAATGGCGCGCGAGATCGCCGCCCGGGACTGGTCCGACACTCCGCTCGGCCCCATCGCGGACTGGCCGGCGGTTCTGAAGGTCACCGTCAGCACCATGGTCAGTTCCTCGTTCCCCAAGTGCCTGTGCTGGGGGCCGGACCTGATCGCACTCTACAACGACGCGTTCATCCCGATCTTGGGCGAGAAGCATCCCTGTCTCGGGCGCCCGTTCCTCGAGATCTGGCAGGAGGCGGCCGAGACGATTGCGCCGATCGCGCACAAGGCGCTCTCCGGCGAGCCGACCTTCATCGAGGATTTCCGGCTGCTCATCAATCGCACGGGAACCGAGGAGGAGGCCGCCTTCACCTTCTGCTACAGCCCCGTCTACGATGAGTTCGGAACTGTCTGCGGGATGCTCGACACGGTCGTCGAGACGACGGGCAAGGTGAAGGCCGAGGCGGCGTCGAAGATCCGGAACCGCGAACTCGTGCACCGATCCCGAAACGCCTACACGCTGGTGTCCTCGATGATCAACCAGACGTTCCGGAACGCAACGTCGCTCGACGAGACCAAGGAAAAGCTGCAACAGCGCATCAGGGCGCTCGTCCAGGCGCAGGACATTCTCTCGGACGCGGGAGAAGCCAAGCCCTCGATTCTCTCGGCGATCCGGCTGGTGCTGGATCCGTTCATAGACGGCGCCGGACAGATCGACCTCGATGGCGAGGATCTGGATCTGGGCAAGGAACAGGCGACCGCGCTGAGCCTTGCGCTGCACGAGCTGGCCACCAACGCGACGAAGTACGGGGCGCTTTCAACCGCCGAGGGGCGTGTGACGCTGCGCTGGGACGAGCGGGGCGGGGCCGAGGCGCCGTTCCGCCTGACATGGATCGAGACCGGCGGACCGGCGGTGGCAATGCCGGCCAGCGTCGGGTTCGGGAGCAGGATCATCACCGGTGTCCTGCCCGATGCCTTTCACGGCTCGGTCGATGCCACCTACAGGCCAGAGGGCTATTCGATGTCCCTGGCGGGCCGCCTGGACTGAGGTTCAGTTCTGTCCGGCAGGCCCGACCTCAGTCCCTCATCCCTGTTGCAAGCTCCGTTTCGAGAAGCTCTTCCTCGACAAGGACGTAAATGTCCGCCGGGCTGGTGTTGAGCGAGTAGAGCAGAAGCTCGGCGCTCACCCCCATGTCGATCAGGTACTGCATGGTCCGGCCCTGACCGCGCTGGATATCCTCGACCGCGAAGATCACCGGCAGGAAACGCGGCGCGTCGTAATAATGCTGGTGCAGGCCCACGACGCCGCTGCGCGAGACGGTCCGCTCCACCCCGGCCGCCAGCAGGTAGGGGCAGGACGACACGCAGAACATGCCTGCCGGCACGGCCGTATCGAAACCGCGGTCCCGGACCGACCGGCCGATCGTCAGGGCCTCCTCGACCAGTCCGCCGGGGCTGTTGAGCACGATGGTCTCGGGGACGGTCTCCAGCCCTTCGACGAAACCCTCGAACCGGACCGTGTCGCCCTTGTCGATCGTCCCGTTGAGAAGAAGGACATCGCCGAAGCCGTCAGCCTGAACGACCGAGAATTCGAGCCGCTCGGGCAGATCGGCCGGCAAGGCGATGCCCGGGTCCGTTGACGGCCGGACATAGGTCGGCCTCGGCGCCCGTGGCTCGTAATGCCTGACCTGGTCGCCGGGTGCGACCGGTCCCGACGGCAGGGCCTCGGTCCCGGTTCCGGGCCAAGACAACCGGCCGTTGAGGTCGGCGACGACGAGCAGCGCTGCGATGATGCACTGGGCGATGAGAGCGACCCTCAGCCCGCGCCCGATGTTCCAGCCGTCGAGCCTGGCCGTCATGACGGCTTCGCGTTGTCGTCATCGCCGGTGCGCGCGCCAATACCCGCGCGCCCGAGGATTGCCGCGTCAGCGTCCTTCATGGTCGCCTCGACGTCCTTCATCGCGCTGATCGCGGCCCTGAGATCGGCCAGCGTCAGCGTCTCCTCGATGCTCAGCCCGTCGCGGCCGCTCCGGATCGCGGACTGCGTTATCGCTAGGACGAAGACCAGGATGCCGGGAAGCAGATCGATCGCGATGGCGCCGGCCCATGACGGGACGAAGTTGCCGGCGTAGCGGATGACGGCATCGGCGCTCGAGATCGGGTTGTACGCCGTTTCCTGCGGCGGCTCGATGGCCAGGACCTCGTCTGCCGCCCGCTTCAAGGTCTGGCTGCGCTGGTCGAGCGCATCGAGCACGGACCGGATGGTCGAGGACTGCGCATCGCGCACATTGGCGCTGCGACCGTCGAGTTCGGGCAGCACGACCGAGGCCGGCAGGTCCTGCGCGGCCCGCGCGACAAGGGGCGCGACGGAATACTGGTTGAGGTTGGAGATCACACCGGCGAGGCGCACGCTCTCCTCGGAGAACGCGACCGAGCGCTGCTCGACCGGACCCGGCGCGACGGTGAGTTCGCGCATCCGGCCGAGGATGTCGTTGCCCTGCTCGAAGGCGGCATCGATCAGCGCCTGCTGCTCGTCGATCTGCGCCTCGAGATTTGCCAGCTCCTCGGTCTTCTGCGTCAGGACCCGGAAGACCGCCCCTTCGCCGCCCACGCCCGACAACTGCCCGACACGTTCCTGTTCCGCCAAGGCCTCAAACGCCTCGCGCGCCCGCTGAACCTCGCGCCCCAGCGCCTGGCCGGAAAGCGCGATGTCATGCGCGCGTTCGAGCGCGGTCTGGTAATCCCTGACCGTGTTCGCCAGGTGCTGCTCGACCGCGGCCGACCCGGCAAGCGCGGCGGCATTCAGCCAGCTCGACATCGCGATGATGGCAAGCGAGCCGACGATGGTCGACAGCGTCAGGCCGATGAACCCGCCGGCGCTGCGCATCGACGGCAGCAGACGCAACATGTAGCTCCAGAAGACGAAGATGCCGACCGACACGGCGACCGAGTAGGCGACGGCCGCGAAGAACGACATCGCGCCGGTATCCTCAAGGATCGAGGAGACGCCGAGGTAGGTGTAGATGCCCGAGGCGATCGCCAGGACGCCGAGCGCGGCCGGGGTGAACGTGTCCAGCCAGACGAGATGGCCCTCGAGTTCCTTCGCAGTGCGAAGTCCCTTGGCCTCGGCCGCGGTAAGCCGCTTCGGGCTGTCGCTCATGGTGTCCTCGCCTGCCTGCTTCACGGGCACGGTCGGCCGCACGAGGCGGGCGCGTCAAGGGCTTCGTTCCGGGCATTGCGAGAAAGGGATCACGTCGTGGTGAGCGCCGGGGTCGGTCCGGGCGCGCTCCTGGCGTGGCACCGGTATCTGCCGCCGGACCGGCAAAAGGTCCGGGCCGGCATGAGCCGGCCCGGACATGTCTGGCTCAGGCCGCGAGGTCGAACCGGTCGGCGTTCATCACCTT
>JBNLCA010000347.1:0-5147 GCA_050303575.1 Paracoccaceae bacterium | reverse complement strand
CGCGATGATGCGGGCGGCGCAAGAGGTCCTTGAGGAGGGCACGTTCGGCTATGCCGCCGAGGCCGTGCCCGACCGCGAGGTCGCGGCGATGATGGCGCAGACCAGGCTCTAGCGGTCGAGCCAGCGCGCCACGTAGGGCGCCGAGAGGATCACCACGAAGATCCTCAGCAGGTGATGCGCCACGACGAAGGCGACATCCGCCCCGGCGACGATCGCGATCACCGCCATCTCGGCCTGGCCGCCGGGCAGGAACGACAGGATGATGTCGAGCGTCCTGGTGTCAGCAACGAGGGTGATCGCCTCGATGAAGAGGATCGAGATCACTGCCAGAAGAAGCGCGTAGCCCAGCCCGGCGCCGACGAAGACCTTGAGCTCGCGCCCGGTGATGCCGGCGTATTTCGAGCCGACGGCGATACCGATAAAGAACTGCGCGGCCCAGATCACCTCGGCCGGCGGGCGGGTGTGGATGAGACCGGCGATCGAGAGCGCGGCGGTGAGGAGGAGGGGCCCGAGGATCGAGGCGCCGAAGAGGCCGACCTTCTCGCCCAGCTTCCAGCCGGCGATGGCGGCGAAGAGCATCAGCGCGTACTGGTTCCACGCCACCTCTCGCGCTGGAACGCCGGGCGGGCGCAGAAGGTCCAGGTCGTAGATCAGCGTCAGCAGCAAAGGCGCCAGCGTGACGATGACGAGGACGCGGGTGGCGTGGATGAGGCTCATGGCGCGGACGTCGCCGCCGGCCTCTTCGCCGAAGATCAGCATGTCCTGAAGGCCGCCGGGCATCGCCGCGTAGAACGAGGTCGGGTGCGAGAAGCCCATCACCTTGCGGAAGAACGGGTAGCCGGCGGCGCCGATGACAAGGACGTAGAGCGGCATCAGCGACAGCGTCAGCGCATAGTCAGGAAGCTGGCGCAGAAGGTCGAGCGTGACGGTCGAGCCGACGGCGACACCGAGGAAGGTGCGCATGAAGGTGCCGAACGTGCCCATGCCGGCAAGCGGCGCCCTGGCAAGGGCCACGGCGAGGCAGCCGATCATCGGTCCGAGCAGGATCGGCAGCGGCAGGTGCAGGGCGAGGAAGAGGGCGGCGCCGACGGACGCCGCGGCGACTGTGATGATCCTGGCTTTGGTGAAGGCGCCCATGGCTCGCGGCTTAGGCCCGCCGCACGGCAGGCGCAAGCGCTTGACCGCGGCACGCGGCGCTTGCAGCATGGGCGGAAGGAGGCCCGTCGTGCAGCAACCGGAAACCATCGAGGCGGTGCAGGAGATGCTCGCCGGCCAAGATTATGTTGCCGGCCGGCCGCTGGCGACCGTTGTCTTTCTGGCGCTGAAGCTGGGGCGCCCCCTGTTCCTTGAGGGCGAGGCGGGGGTCGGCAAGACCGAGATCGCCAAGGCCATCGCGGCGGGGCTGGATCGAAGGCTGATCCGGCTCCAGTGCTACGAGGGGCTGGATGCGGCGTCGGCGGTCTATGAATGGAATTTCGCGGCGCAGATGATCGCGATCCGCACCGCCGAGGCCGGGGGCGGCATGGATACGGACGTCCTGAAGGCCGAGCTCTTCTCGGACGAATACCTGATCGAGCGCCCGCTCCTCCAGGCGATGCGGCCGCAGGCGGGCGGTGCGCCGGTCCTTCTGATCGACGAGCTTGACCGGACCGACGAGCCGTTCGAGGCGTTCCTCCTCGAGGCGCTTTCCGATTTCCAGGTGACCATTCCCGAGCTCGGCACCGTCCGGGCACCCGAGCCGCCGATCGTCATCCTGACCTCGAATCGCACGCGCGAGGTGCATGACGCGCTGAAACGGCGCTGCCTCTATCACTGGGTCGACTACCCGACCTTCGACCGCGAGATGGAGATTGTCCGCGCCCGCGCGCCCGAGGCGGCCGAGGCGCTGAGCCGAGAAGTGGTCGCCTTCGTGCAGCGGCTGAGGACCGAGGATCTCTTCAAGAAGCCCGGTGTCGCCGAGACGATCGACTGGGCGAAGTGCCTGCTGGCGCTCGACGTGGTGAGTCTCAGCCCCGAGGTCATCGCCGACACGCTGGGCGCCATCCTGAAGTACCAGGACGACATCCAGCGCATCGAGGGCTCGGCCGCCGGGCGGATTCTTGACGAAGTCAGGGCAGACCTCGCACCGGCCTGAGGCAGCACTGGGGTATTTTCCAGAACCGCAGGGAATCCCGTTGACACGGGTGGTTCTGTTTACGCAGCGTGAACCAGCAGGAATGGGTTGGGGTTCGAGTAACGTTGGGAGAACGATTGATGAAACCTCTTTTCGCGGCTCTGGCGTTTGCGCTCGCGGGAGCGCCGGCCCTGGCCTGTCCGGACTGGCAGCAAAGACCGAACTTCGGCACCATCGACCTGACGGCCGGGTTCGAGAACGATCCCGCGGTCTATCGCATCACCGCCGGCGGAACGCACAATATCGAGCGGTGCTTCCGCAACGGCGAGGCGGGCTTTGTCACCGTCCGCCCGGATTTCGACCTGAACTGGCACGGCAACTCGGCGCAGCTGACCATCGCTGTCGAAGTGCGGGGCGCCGACGCGGTCCTTCTGGTCAACGCGCCGGACGGCAGCTGGTACTACAGCGACG
Source organism: Paracoccaceae bacterium (assembly GCA_050303575.1). Classification (GTDB taxonomy): domain Bacteria; phylum Pseudomonadota; class Alphaproteobacteria; order Rhodobacterales; family Rhodobacteraceae; genus JBNLCA01. Next base: position 2,563 of record JBNLCA010000347.1, on the reverse strand, counting down.
ATTACCGCGGCACCAATCCGGCGATCACCTTCAACAATCCGCAGACCGGGCTTTACGATATCTGGATCGGCACCTACGACGGCTCGCGCCGCAATCCAGGCCGGCTGATCTTTACCGAGCTCGGCTGGTAGGGCGACGCACGCGCGGTTGACGGCCGGCGGACTTCGGGGCACCTCCTTGGCAAAGGGAGTGTGCCCATGTCCGTTCGGCCGATTCCGCTTCTGAGGCTCGAGGCGACCGTCGCCGCCGCCGTTCTGATCTACGTGCTTTACGCGATCGGCGCCCGATGGGAGCCCGTGGTCTTCGGGCTGATCCTGCCGGACCTGTCGCTGCTGCTCTGGCGTTTCGGCGCGAAGATCGGAGCCACTGCCTACAACCTCGCGCATTTCGCCGCGATCCCGCTTGTCGGGGTGGCGGCTTACGGGCTCGTCGAGACCGGACCGCATTCGGAAAGGGCGTTGGCGCTCTTCCTCGCCTGGCTGCTCCACATCTCGATCGACAGGGCGCTGGGCTTCGGCCTGAAGGGGCCGGACGGGTTCAGGGACACCCATCTGGGCCGGATCGGCGGATGAGCGCGGGCGCGCTCGCCATCCCCGAGAACGGGCGGCTGGCGGATAACATCACCCATTTCGCGCGGGCGCTGCGGAAGGCCGGACTGCCGGTCGGGCCGGGCCGGGTGATCGAGGCGATCCGCGCCGTCGAGGCGGCGGGCTTCACCGCCCGCGCGGATTTCTACTGGGCGCTTCACGCCGTCTTCGTCTCGCGGCCCGAGCAGCGGCAGGTCTTCGCGCAGGTCTTTCGCCTCTTCTGGCGCGACCCGCGTTACCTCGAGCACATGATGGCCGCCATGTTGCCGTCGATCCGCGGCGTGCAGGAGGAGCGGCCCGCCGAGGCCGGCGCCAAGCGCGCGGCCGAGGCGCTTCTCGACGGAATGCTGCCGCCCGATGTCGAACATGCCGAGCAGGGCACCGAGATCGATATCGACGCCTCGGCGACACTCTCGTCCGAGGAGCGGCTGAAGACACTCGATTTCGAGCAGATGAGCCCGGCCGAGATGGCCGAGGCGAAGCGGATGCTGGCGCGGCTGAGCCTGCCGATCCGGCCGGTGAAATCGCGGCGGACGCGGGTGGCGGCGGGGCGGCTGCCGGACTGGCGCGGCACGATGCGGGCGGCGATGCGGCGCGGCGGCGAGGTTGCCGAGTTCGCCACCCGGACGCGGCGGGAACGGATGCCGAACCTTGTCGTCCTGTGCGACATTTCGGGCTCGATGTCGTCCTATTCGCGCGCGGTCCTGCATTTCCTGCACGCGGTCGCCAACGAGAAGGGCGCTGGATGGGCGAAGGTCCACGCCTTCACCTTCGGAACGCGGCTCACGAACATCACCCGCCATCTTGCCACGCGCGATGTCGACGCGGCGCTCAAGGCAGCGGGGGCCGAGGCGCAGGACTGGGAGGGGGGCACCCGGATCGGCGCGTGCCTGCACGAGTTCAACCGCGACTGGTCGCGCCGGGTGATGGGGCAGGGGGCCGTGGTGCTGCTGATCACCGACGGTCTCGACCGCGACGATGCCGACGCGCTCGAGCGCGAGATGGAGCGGCTGCACCTGTCGGCGCGGCGAGTGATCTGGGTCAACCCGCTTCTGCGCTGGCAGGGCTTCGCGCCGAAGGCGCGCGGTATCCGGGCCATCCTTCCGCATGTCGACAGTTTCCGGCCGGGGCACAACATCGCCTCGTTGGCGGGGCTGGCGGGCGCCTTGTCGCAACGCGCCGAACTGGGCGAAAAAGCGCGCATCGACAGGATGTTGCACGCGGGATAACTGCCGGTGCTATCGGATGACGGCGCGCGGTCATTGTCTTGCGACATGTGCCCGGTCCAAATGTCTCCAACCCCTGAACGGCCGCGCGCACGCGGTTGTCAGGAAACCAAACCGCGCGCTCGCGCGTTGAACCGCAACGCCCTGCGCGCTGGATTCAAGGAGAAAAGAATGACCAAACCTCTGTTCAAGGCGACCACTGCCATGGTTGCGGCGCTCACGCTGATCGCGCCGGCGCAGCTTGTCGCGCAATCATCGCTCGATCTGCTGAAGGAGGCCGATCCCGACGCCAGGCCGATCTGTTCGGACGGCACCGAACCGACCTGCGACTCGGGCCTGCCGCTTCTTTCCGCGGGCGAGCTGGCGCTGCGCGCGCTGATGCCGGGCGTGGTCGTCGATGGCGAGATCCAGGCGATGTGCATGGACCAGACGGTCGCGACCTGTGCTGACGGTTCGGCCGCGATCCTGCCGGGCGAGGAGGGCTACGAGGCCGCGCTGAACGGTGGCGCAACTGTCGCCCCGGTCGAGGAGCCTGTCGCCGAGGCGCCCGCCGAAGAGCCTGCTGCCGAGGAGCCGGCTGCTGAGCCCGAAGTCGTCGCCGAGGAGCCGGCGGCGGAAGAACCTGCGCCGGCCGAGGAGGTCGCGACCGAAGAGCCCGCGCCGGAAGAACCGATGGCGAGCGAGGAAACCGAAGGCACGGTGGAAACCGAGGGCACGATCGCCTCGGACGCCACGACGCCGGACCAGCTC
>JBNLCA010000346.1:0-6111 GCA_050303575.1 Paracoccaceae bacterium | reverse complement strand
CCGAGGCCGCCGAACTCGCCGCGGGTCTGCACCTGCATCGCCTGCGCATCGTCGGGCGAAAGGTACGAAGAGTGCGGGTCGAGCGAGGTCAGCATGCCGTTGATGGCCGCCTCGATCAGCTCTTTCTCGTCCACCGGCTCGACATATTGCGAACGGATCCGCTCGAAGATGTCGCCGAAGAGGTCGAGTTGCTCGTAGACCGACGAGTTCCGCGCGGCCTCCTGCGCGAGCAGCGGTCCTGCGATCTGGGTGGTGGCGATCACGCCAAGTGCGGTGCCGCCCAGGGCCGCCATCACGAACTTCTTCATACCTTCATCCTCTCTTAAGGGCGAACCAGGATCCGGGATCGACCGGCGTTCCGCCCTCTCTCAGTTCCATATAAAGCGTTTCCGTCCGTTCAGCGCCACCGCCTTGTTGCGCGTCCGACAGGAACTCGGCCGCCTCCGGCGTTCTCCCGCCCATCAGGCCCAGCGCCGCGCCCTGGGCCAGGACCTCGCCGTCACGCACGAATAGCGTGCCAAGTCCGGCAAGCACGACAAGATAGCCCCCATCCGGTTCGAGGACGATCACATTTCCGTAGTCGAGAAGGGGTCCGGCGTAGCGGATTGTCGCAGCCGCCGGCGCAGTGACAAGGGCCAGAGGGTGAGTCGCGACAAGAAGGCCGGGGCGTTCCACCCCCGCGGCGTCGGCCTCGCCGAAGGCGCGCAGCACCACCCCCTCGACCGGAAGCGGCAGCGTGCCTTTCGACGCCTCGAAGGGCGGTTCGGCCGATGTGCCCTCGGCCAGCGGCACGGCGAGAAGACCGTCGGCGAAGCTTTGCATCGTGTCGGCGGCCTGGAGAAGCGCTGCCAGTGCGGCCGGGTCCTCGGCATAGCGGGTCGGCAGGTCGGTGCGCTCGGCGATTGCTTGCGAAAGCGCCGTCCGCGCCTCCTGCGCGCCTTTGAGCCCGGCCTCGAGGCTTGCTGCCGCCCCTTCCTGGAGCGAACGCAGGGTGGCGACTTCCTCGAGCTCGGATTTCAGCGCCTCGGCCTCGGACTGCAGCGCCGGCGTGACCTCGGCCAGCATCATGCCGGACCGCGCCATGCCGAGCGGGCCCGACGGATGGAGAAGGAGCACCGGCCCCTCACCTTCCTGGAGGCCCATCAGAACCCCGGTCAGCCGCGAGACCTCGTCGCGCTTGGCCTCGAAGGCAAGGCGGATCGACTGTTCGCGGATCGCCGCCCGGCGGAGCCCGTCGCGCAGTGCCAGAAGCCCCTCCTCGTAGGCCTTCACCGTCTGGGTCAGCGCCGCCACCCGGTCGCGCGCGCCTTCGGCCTCCTGCAGGGCCACGGCGGCCTGCGCCAGGGCCTGCGCGGCACGACGGGCGGTCAGGATCGTGTCTGTGTCCTGCGCGGCGGCGGGGCTGACGAGAAGCAGCGCAAGGGCGGCGGCGCGGATCATCGTTGGATGAGCGACCGTCCGGTCATCTCGGGCGGCAGGTCGAGGCCCATCAGGTCGAGCAGCGTCGGCGCGAGGTCGGCGAGGCGACCGTCCTTCAGCGTCGCGCCCGCGGGCCCGCCCACTAGGATCACCGGCACCGGGTTCGTCGTGTGCGCCGTGTGCGGCCCGCCGGTCTCGGGGTCGATCATCGTCTCGCAGTTGCCGTGGTCGGCGGTGACGATCATCGCGCCGCCGGCCTTCTCTAGCGCCGCGATGGCTTGCCCGAGACCATGATCCACCGCCTCGCAGGCCTTGATCGCCGCCGGAATGGACCCGGTATGGCCCACCATGTCGGGGTTGGCATAGTTCACCACGATCAGGTCGTACCCTTTCTCGATCGCCTCGACGAACTTCGCCGAGACCTCGGGCGCCGACATCTCGGGCTGAAGGTCGTAGGTCGCGACCTTGGGCGATTTCGGCATGAACCGGTCCTCGCCCTCGTAGGGTTCCTCCTCGCCGCCGTTCAGGAAGAAGGTGACATGAGGGTACTTCTCCGTCTCGGCCAGCCGGAACTGGGTCAGCCCGTGCGAGGCGACCCATTCGCCGATCGTGTTGACGATCTCCTGCTTGGGATAGGCGGTCGTCATGTAGGCGTTGTGCGCCTCGGAATAGTCGACCATGCCGAGGAGCGCGGCCCAGTCCGGGCGGCCCGAGATGTCGAATTCGCCAAAGCCCGGCTCGCCGATGGCGCGCAGGATCTCGCGGGCGCGGTCGGCGCGGAAGTTCAGGCAGAAGACACCGTCGCCGTCCTTCGCGCCGGCATAGCCCCTGATCACCGTGGGCCGGATGAACTCGTCGGTGACGTCCTTGGCGTAGGACTGGCTGACCGCCTCGGCGGCCGTGGGGGCCGTCTCGCCCTCGGCCCGGACGATGGCGTCGTAGGCAAGCTTCTCGCGGTCCCACCGGTTGTCGCGGTCCATCGCGTAATAGCGGCCCGACACCGTGGCGATGCGGGCATTGGCGGGAAGGGCAGCTTCGAGGTCCGCGATGGACCCGCCAGCCGATTTCGGCGGCACGTCGCGGCCGTCGGTAAAGGCGTGGAGCGCGACCGGCACACCGGCGCCCGCCACCATCTTCACGGCCGCGATGAAATGGGTCAGCTGTGCATGGACGCCGCCCATCGAGGCCAGCCCCATCAGATGCGCGGTGCCGCCGGTCTCTTTCAACCGATCGATGAAGGCCAGGATCGCCTTGTTTTTGAAGAAGCTTCCATCCTCGATGGCAAGGTCGATCTGGCCCAGATCCATCGCCACCACGCGGCCCGCACCGATATTGGTGTGACCGACCTCCGAGTTCCCCATCTGCCCCTTGGGCAGGCCGACATCCGGCCCGAAAGTCACCAGCGTCGCGTGCGGGCAGCCCGCCATGATCCGGTCGAAGGTGGGCGTCTTCGCGAGCGACGGAGCGTTGCCCTCGCCCGGCTCGGCGATGCCCCAGCCGTCAAGGATGCACAGGACAACGGGTTTCGGTGCGCTCATGTTGGCCTCGCGGGATCGGGCCTACCTTCTACGCCCGTGCCGGACGAGGGGCAACCGGGGCGCCTGGGACCCTAGGCCCGGTGGTAGGGAGCGCCGGAAAGGATCGATGCGGCCCGGTAGAGTTGTTCGGTCAGCATCACCCGGGCAAGGAGATGCGGCCAGACCATCGGACCGAAGCTCAGCATCAGGTTCGCCCGCATCCGCCAGGCCGGCCCCAGCCCGTCCGCACCGCCGATGACGAAGGAGAGATCCTGCTGGCCCGCATCGCGCCATTTCGCGATCTGGTCGGCGAGGTCGGGCGACGAGAGCGTCTTGCCGCGCTCGTCCAGCACGACCACAAGCGCGCCGTCCGGGATCGTCGCGGCCAGAAGCCGCGCTTCCTCGGCGATGCCGGCACCCTTCTTGTCCTCGACCTCGTGCAGAGTGAGCGGGCCAAGGCCGAGCGGCTTGCCGCTCCGGTCGAAACGCTTGACATAATCCTCGACCAGGCTGCGCTCGGCGCCCTTGCGCAGGCGTCCCACGGCCGAGATATGCAGCTGCATCAATTCGGGATACCGGCCGTCCTGGCGTCGGCGCCTGTCGGCTGCCACATCTTCTCGAGCTGGTAGAACTCGCGCACCTCGGGCCGGAAGACATGGACGATCACGTCGCCCGCGTCGATCAGCACCCAGTCTCCCGTATCCTTGCCCTCGGTCCGCACGGTGCGGCCGAAATCGGCCTTCAGCCGCTCGGCCAGCTTCTCGGCGATCGCCGCGACCTGCCGCGACGAGCGGCCCGAACAGATGACCATGTGGTCTGCGATGGTCGATTTGCCACGCAGATCGATCGCGATCACGTCTTCGGCCTTGTCGTCATCGAGAGAGGAAAGAATGCGTTCGAGCAGCGCGTCGCTCGGGACGTCCTGGGCGGTTCCGGTCATCCGGGCGCCCGGTGCGGCACGGTCGGCCGCGGCAACGTGGTTCGACAGGACATCGTCCTCCAGGGTGGCGCGCCGATTCCGCCCCGGCACCGGGCATAGCCCATAGGTAGCACCCGAAGTCCAAAATCTCAATGGATCGGCACGGAAACGGCGAAGAGACGCCACGTCGGCCAATAGGCGACAAGCCCGGCAGCACCGCTTCAAGTATCTCGGAAACGTCGAGCGGTTTTGCGGGCGATGCCAAGGAGGCCGCATGCAACAGGGCCAACAGAGCCAGAGTCACACGGCTCGATGGCCTGCTCGATGAGGTCATCGGGCTGCATTTGCGTTCATTCTCAATTTCTTGCCGTCAACCTACCTGCCCGGCAAGTCGCGGTAGGCGGCGAGTTTCGCCTCGCCGGTCGCAATGTCGACGAGATAGGTCCTGAGCGGCGCCATAGTGCCGCGCGCGGTTGCCCGTCCGTAGGTCGGGCCTCCGGCGCCGAGCAGGATCTTCCCCTCGGACACGGCAATGGGCCACAGGGCGGATGGCCCACCGTTCGCCCTGTCACCGATATCGAGATAGCCGGGAAGCCTGCGCGGATCGAATGTCACCGGTCGCATCGCCCAGCTTTCCTCGTCGAAGATCAGAAGCTGCGGCCGGTGGAAATTGTGTGCCGTCACGAACAGGAGCCCGCTTACGGGGTCGTGGATCATGCCCCAGGCGTCGATCTGTTCCATGCTCCGCAGGACGGACCAAGTGTCGGCGGCGGCATCGTACTGGTAGAGGAACCCCTCGCCACCGAACGAGACGCCGTAGTAGCGGTCGCGCGCCGCGTCATGGACGCCGGCGACCGGCCAGCTGATCTCGGGCACGTCCAGGCTGGGCGCGATCACCGTGGTCTCGCCGCCGTCGCCCTTCAACTCGAACCCCTCATAGGTGAACTTCACCCTGTCCGAACCCTCAGGCAGGTCGCCGTCAAGATAGGTCCGCAAGAGAACCGGGACCTCGTCACGGTCGATGACCTGCGCGGCGAGATGATCCGGCAGGAGTTCCGGATCGTCATCCACCTGGCCGACGAAGAAGCCGGTCTCGGGCGCACGGTAGGCGCCGCGGAAACTGGCGAGGCGCTCGACCCCGAAGGCCGCGGGGGCCTTCTCGACCAGCGCCCGGAAAGCCTCGCCCTCGCGCGCATAGGCATAACGGAAACCATCGAGCACGTCGTGGAACGGGCTTTGCATGCCGTTCAGGACGACTTCCGAGCGGTCGGTCGAATAGCCGAACCTGACGATGCGGACGACCTCGGTCTCTTCCGTCGCCTCGACGATCCAGCGCACGGCCTCATACGAGCCGACAAGCAGGATGACCTTCCGGCCAGGCCGGTCGACTGCGATGCGCACCTCGGGCCCGTGAATCTGGCCGGCGGTGCGGACATTGCCCTCGTAGACGCCGAGGACGTGAAGCTCGGTTCCTTCGAGCGCGGCGCCGGCTGGCGGAATGCCGTCCGCCGCCTCGGGCGCGTCGTTGGTGACGATCGTCAGCGTGCCGCCGTTGCCGCGCTTGATGATGATGTCGGAGACGGCCGGCGTTGCGGCCACGATGAGGATAGCGAAAAGGAAAGACAGAAAGCGCGCCATTACGGATCCTGCGACGATTGATTCGACGAAATTGTCTCGCCGACCTTACGGCAGGATCCTGGCCCGGCATAGGTTGCCGCGCCAGGACCGGAGCCGTCTCTAGTCGCACGACTCGAGGGTGGCCATCGTCTCTTCACCGACCAGACGGACCAGCGGCGTCGGCCGGACCAGCGGCAGGAACTCCCCGTCCGCCTCGGCCCTGAGCCAGACTGCGCCGGTCGCGTTCTCGGGCACTGCCGCGCCGCGCAGGCAGGGCGAAAGCGAGACGCTGAGGCTGCCGCGGGTTTCAGGGTCGTCCTCCTTCCAGGCGCGGATCTGGGCCTGCCACGCCCTGAGGCCGGCCAGGTCGCCGCGGGCGATGCGGTAGACGAGGATGCGGCCGCTCGGCTCGGGCACCGCGCCGCCGACGCTCGCCACCTCGCCGCGGTCAAGGACGTAGCTCCTGGACCGGGTCGGTCCGTCATGTTCGGCGCCCATGATCAGGACCGCGCCGCGCGTCCTGACGTCGATCTCCGGCGGCAGCGACAGCGCCACCTCGATCCCGGCAGGGTCGGCGTTGAGCGGCGACAGGTCCGAGATCTGACCCAGGGTCGACGGCACCAGCGAGGTGCAGCCGGC
>JBNLCA010000345.1:0-5758 GCA_050303575.1 Paracoccaceae bacterium | reverse complement strand
GCCGCATCCTGACAGACCTCGGCCTGACGCCCGACGGCCCCCTGACCGTCCCAAACCGCAAGATGGCCGACGCCGAAAGCGCCGAATGGGCCGCACGCTACCGCGCCGAGCGCGGGCTCAGCGTCCTGCCAGAAGTGCCTGCCAGTCCGACCGGCTGACCGTATAGCACCTGTAAGGCACCGCCCGCCCCGCCCCGTGCAGGTCCAGTTCTGCATCGTACCGGTGGCGCGCGCCGAGCCGCGTGGTCGCCACCTGAGAGCGCAGGTTGGTGGGCGCGATATGGTACCAGACCTCCTCGACCGAACCGAACGCATGGCCATGCATCAGCCGCTTGAGCTCGAAGTTCGTCGCCCCGCCCCAGTGTTCGCGGGTCAGGAAGGTAAAGCCGATCCCCCAGCCGCCCGGCTCGTTGGCCACCGGATAGTAGCGCGAGCAGCCGATCACCTTGCCCGACGCGGCCCCGCGCACGACCAGCGTGCCGCCTGCACCGAGAAGCATGGCGAAGTAGCGCGCGAACTCGTCCGGCCTGTGACGATCGGGCGAGGGGTGGCCCGCCCAGATCAGCGGATCGGACGCCGCCTGCGCCAGTTCGGCCTCATCCTCGGCGGCCAGAGGCCGCAGGATCAGACCGCCGCCCGTCAGAACGGGCTCAGGATCGAACGCTCTCATCATGCCCGGACCGTGGCGCGCGCCGGCGTCCCACGCAACCCGCGCCCCTTCGCGAAACCGCTAGGCCGCCCGACCCAAGTCCCCTAAAACCGGCGCATGCCCTACCGGTGGACCACGACAGACGAAGGATGCGAGCTGGAACTCTGGCCCAACCGCTCGCTCACCGCGCCGGGTTTCGCCTGGTTCATCGGGCTGACCGCCGGGCTTCTGGCGCTGCCGCTCATGGTGCTGCTGGGCACGCCCTATCTCTGGGGCCTGCTTCCGTTCCTGATGGCCACGGTCGGCGGCGTCTGGTGGGCAATCCGGCGCAACCAGAGCGACGGAAGGCTGACCGAGATCCTGACGCTGACCCGCGACGAGGCGCGGCTGGTCCGGACCCACCCGAAGGGTGCCACCCAGGACTGGACGGCCAATCCCTACTGGGTCTCGGTCGCGCTGCACGAGACGGGCGGCCCGGTCGAGAAGTACCTGACGCTCAAGGGCGGCGGCCGAGAGGTCGAGATCGGCGCCTTCCTCAGCCCGGACGAGCGCGCCCTCTTGCGTGGCGAATTGGCCGACGCGCTGGCCCGTATCCGCTGAGTCCGCCGCTGACGGTTGACTTGCACAAATCGAACATGGATTCTGCGGACAGGAGGCCCCGATGAAATCATTCCTGACCGCGCTCGCCCTTGTCGCCGGCCTTGCCCCGGCCACCGCGTCCGCCTTCGACTTCAGCTTCACCTGGGACGGGCTCGTCACCTGCACTGGCGGGCGGCCGGGCTTCGTCGGCAACCCTGCCTTCTACCTGCGCCAGGTGCCGCGGGGCACGCGCTTCATCAAGTTCGAGATGAAGGACCTCGACGCGCCCGCCTTCATCCACGGCGGCGGAACGATCAACTATACCGGCCAGCACATCGTTCAGGGCGGCGTCTTCACCTATCGCGGGCCCTGCCCGCCGGAAGGCACGCATACCTACGAATGGACCGCGACGGCGATGAGCGGCCGGACGACCGGCATCCTCGGCCGCGCCAGGGTCCAGCGCTCCTATCCCGACTGATCCCCGGGACTCACCCCTCGTCTACGCGGTCGGGCAGGTCCTTGCGCCTGGTCGAGGCAAGCTCGTCCAGTTCGGCCTCGGTCATCGTGTCGTACATGTCCTTCGACGCGCCCTGAAGGTCGCCGGCCTTCGCCTCGCCCCGCTTGGCGGCCAGGGCGGCACCGGCGGCCCTTTGCTGCGCCTTGGATTTCGCTTTCATGGCAACATCCTCCTCCCCCGGCAACGCCGGAGGAGGCGCGATGTTCCGGACCGGCCTCAGGTCGGACGCTTCACCGGCGAACAGCCGTAGCGTTCCTCCATCCGCGCGGCGACCCGCTGCGCATAGGCCTCGGCGCTGCGGCCGATGTCCGTCGCCATCCCGCGGATGTTCGGGTTCGGCCGCCTGAGCTGCGTCAGAAGCTCGTCGGTCTTGGTCGTCGAGAACTCGGTCCGCGACGAGCGGAAGAAGGCGTAGGACATGTCCGCCCGCTCCTTCGCGGTGCCGCCCGGATAGTCGGGCCGGCAGGCGATCACCATGTAATAGACGCGGTTGTTACGCGTCTCGCGGTAGGTGAAGGTCTCGCGGCCCGGCACCGTGACGTTCGGCCCGGTATCGACGCAGCCGGCAAGGGCCGCAAGAACGGCCAGGATTGCTAGAGGTTTCAATGGTGTTCCTTCTCTAGGTTCGATTTGGCTGAGGGCCATTCAGGTGCCGGAGGGTTCGACCGGCACGCAGCCGAACCGTCCGTCCATCTCGGTGGTCATCCGCGCCATGAACGGCCCGACCAGGTCGGGCTGCGGCGGCGGAGGCGGGGCGCCCGGACCGGCCGCAACGGCGGCCGCGATCCGGCGCGAAAGGGACGAGCGGAAGACCTCGCGGTTGGCCCGGACCCGGCCCAGGAAGAACCGGTGCGCCGCTTCGGCGCGCGCCTCCTGGCTTCCGCCGGGATGCGACGCCGTGCAGGCGTAGAAAAGCGTGGCCCCCTCGCGGGCCTCGAAAAAAGCGAACGTGTCACGACCCGGCAGCGCCGGCGCCGGATCTGACGTCTCGACGCAAGCGACGAGCAGACCGATAGCGGCCAGCGCGAATGTGGCTTTCATCCTTTTCCCCCTCCAGCGGGCCCGTGGCCCGGGGCCAACCCGCCCCAAATTCCGTCACCAATATCGTTCCGGCGCGACCAACATGCCGCGCCGGTCTTTCCCTGCCGCCTCAGCGGCCGGCCATCATCCCAGCCGCGCCTTGACCAGCGGCCCGACCGCGCCGAAATCCATCTGGCCGGTATATTTCGCCTTGAGCGCGCCCATCACCTTGCCCATGTCGCGGATCGTGCTGGCTCCGGTGTCGGCGACGGCCTTGTCGACCGCCCGCGCGACTTCCTCGTCCGAGAGCTGCCTGGGCAGGTACTCCTCGATCACCTCGATCTCCGAGCGTTCCTTCTCGGCCAGTTCCAGCCGCCCGCCTTCCTCGTAGGCGCGGGCGCTTTCCTGGCGCTGCTTGACCATCTTGCCGAGGATCGACAGCACCTCGGCATCCGTGATGGCGCCGTCCGTCACCTCGGTCCGCATCGCGATCTCGCGGTCCTTGATCGCCGCGTTGATCAGCCTCAGGGTCGACAGCCGCTCGGCCGCCTTCTCCCGCATCGCCACCTTCAGCGCTTCGGCGATCCTGGCCTTCATGTCCATAATGGTCCTTCCCGACACCCCCGAGCTTCCCACCATACAGGCTGCGCGATGGCTGCACAACAGGCGAAGAACGCCTCAAGTCATTGAAATCGCTACGTAACATGGAATGATCCGAGACCTTGACCCGGGCCAGCGCGGCGCATAGGTTCCGGCGAACCGTCCCGAGGAGTCGCCCATGCCGCACGCGTCGAAAGAGCCGCGCCCGACCGCTTGCCTTGCGCTTGCCGACGGCACGATCTTCTACGGGCAAGGCTTCGGCGGCACCGGCGAGACGGTGGCCGAACTGTGCTTCAACACCGCGATGACCGGCTATCAGGAGATCATGACCGACCCCAGCTACGCGGGCCAGGTCGTGACCTTCACCTTCCCGCATGTCGGCAACGTCGGTGTGAACGACGAGGACAACGAGGCAAGCGAGTCCGCGGCCGCCGGCATGGTCGTGAAATGGGACCCGACCGAGCCCTCGAACTGGCGCGCCGCCGGCCGGCTGACCGAGTGGCTGGAAAAGCGCGGCCGGATCGGCATCGGCGGCGTCGACACGCGGCGGCTGACCCGGGCGATCCGCCAGCAGGGCGCGCCGCATGTCGCCATCGCGCACGATCCCGAGGGCAAGTTTGACGTCGGCGCGCTGGTGGCCAAGGCGCGCGGCTGGTCCGGCCTCGTCGGGCTCGACCTTGCCAAGGACGTGACCTGTGCCCAGTCCTACAAGTGGGACGAGATGCGCTGGGCCTGGCCCGAGGGTTATTCGAAACGAGCCGAGCCCGGCCACCGCGTCGTCGCTGTTGATTACGGCGCCAAGCGCAACATCCTGCGCTGTCTCGCCTCGGCCGGTTGCGACGTCACCGTGCTTCCCGCCACCGCCACCGCCGAAGACGTGCTCGCCCTCGAGCCCGAGGGCGTGTTCCTGTCGAACGGACCGGGCGACCCGGCGGCGACCGGCACATACGCCGTGCCGATGATCCGGGGCGTCCTCGAGAAGGACATTCCCCTCTTCGGCATCTGCCTCGGTCACCAGATGCTGGCGCTGGCGCTTGGCGCGCGGACGATCAAGATGAACCACGGCCACCACGGCGCGAACCACCCGGTCAAGGACCTCGAGACCGGCAAGGTCGAGATCACCTCGATGAACCACGGCTTCACGGTCGATTCGCAGACCCTGCCGTCGAACGTCAAGGAAACCCACATCAGCCTCTTCGACGGGTCGAACTGCGGAATCAGGCTGCTCGACCGTCCGGTCTTCTCGGTGCAGTACCATCCCGAGGCGAGTCCCGGCCCGCAGGACAGTTACTACCTCTTCGAGCGCTTTGTCGCGGCGATGCGGAACTAACCTGACGTTCGCGTTAAGCCCTGCGGCGCAACCACGGCTTTTCGGTTAATCCGACCCCGGGCAGCACCTGATAACGCCTCGCATTTGCCCTGATTGGGTAAGGCTCCGTTTACCACGTTTCCGTGAACTGGGACGTGCTGGAGACCTTGTAGTTAACGAGTAAGACCATGTACCTCGCACCACTGCACCTTGTGCAGAGGGGATCCATCGGGCCAGTGCCCGTGCCGCGCAAAAGGCTCGCGGCCCGGACCCGGATCGGGGCGCTCCTCGTCGCCAGGGGAGCGCTCGATCCGGGAGCGCTCGCCAAGGCCCTCGCCCTTCAGGCCCGCGAAGACGTTCCCCTGGGCGAGATCCTGCTTGCGCACGGAATGGTCGACGAATGCACGTTCTACGACGCGCTCGCGCATCAGTGGAATGCCCGCATCGTCGATCTGGACAACGATCCGCCGGACCGCCGGCTGGTCGACTTGATCGGCGTCGAGACCTGCCTGCGCGAACGCTTCGTTCCCTGGCGCCGCGTGGGCTCAGCGACGGTCGTCGTCACCTCGCGGCCGGACGACTTCGCTCGCATCAAGGACCTGCTTCCCGAGGCGCTGAAACCTGCGATGCTGGCCGTCTGCTCCGAGCGCTCGGTCCTCGACGCCCTTGAGCAGACGCATTCCGGACGGATGATACGCCAGGCCGAGACCAAGGTGGCCGAGCGTGACAGTTGCCGGTCGTGGGACGGGCGCAGCTGCCGGATGTGGCTCCTTGCCGCGCTGGCCACCGTCGTCGCCGGCCTGATCGCGGCGCCCGCCGTCACTTTCACCCTCCTCACCGCCGTCGCGATCCTCGCGCTTGTGTCAAACCTCGGACTGCGCGCCGCTGCACTCGCTACGGGCGCGTGGAAGGACATCGTGCCCGAAAGCCGAACGCCGCCTGAAGACGGTCCCGCCACGCCGCTGCGGCTGCCTGTCGTCTCGATCCTCGTGCCGCTCTTTCACGAGACAGCCATCGCCGAGCGGCTGGTCAAGCGCCTCGCACGGCTCGACTATCCGCGCGAGCTTCTCGACATCTGCCTCGTG
>JBNLCA010000344.1:0-7506 GCA_050303575.1 Paracoccaceae bacterium | reverse complement strand
GGGTGATCGCCCATTCCGACTGTGCGCCCGGCCGCAAGATCGACCCCGGCGCGCGGTTCGACTGGCGCAGGCTGGCGCTGGGCGGGTTGTCGGTCTGGCCGGAGGCGCGGGAGGCCGAGCCCGACGCGGAAGCGTTCGACCGGGCGCTGACCGCGATTGGCTACACGGCCGAAGCCACGCCCGATCGGCGCCTCGCCGCCTTCCGGCTGCGGTTCCGGCCCGGCGCCACGGGGCCGCTCGACGCCCGCGACATGGGGATCGCCGAGGAGATCGCGCGCCGCTGGCCGGCCGACTGTGCCGTTGACCGGGCGCCCGCCACCTCATAGATGTCCGGCGCGCGGATGGCCGAATGACCGCGGGCGGCAACGTTCGAGGAAAGTCCGGACTCCACGAGGCAACGGCGCCGGGTAACGCCCGGCCGGGGAAACCCGAGGGAAAGCGCCACAGAGAAGAGACCGCCCTGAAGACCCGACGGAGAGCCGATCGGTGGACAGGGTAAGGGTGAAACGGTGGGGTAAGAGCCCACCGCGGTCCCGGCAACGGGAACGGCACGGCAAGCCCCGCCTGGAGCAATGCCGAATAGGGGCCTCGCGCGGGTTGATCGGGCGACCGATATCACCGCAGGGCAGCTTCGGCCCAGAGGCCCGGGTTGGCAGCTAGAGCCGCGCGGCAACGCACGGCCCAGAGGAATGGTCATTCAGCAGCGGCAACGCTGCGGACAGAATCCGGCTTATAGGCCGTCCGCGCACATTCCTCTTTCCGGTAGCCCTCGCGGACCATGTCGGCGAGCGCCAGGAGCGGGGCCGACTGGTCGGCGGTACGGACGTAGAAGTTGATGCAGCGCATCGGCAGGTCGGGCAGGGCGCCGCCGTGCTGGACCGGCTCCATGTAGGGCGGACAGGCGCCTTCCAGCGCGGCATGAATGGCAAGATCGGCGCTGACGGTGGCTTCGGTGACGCGCGTCTGGGTGGTCGAGACGGCCAGTTCCCACGGAATATTGGCGCGCTCCAGCGCCTCGGTCGCGGCGGCACGGAAGATGCAGCCCTCCTCGAAGGCAAGGCGCAGGGGGCGGTGCTTCCAGGCCAGGCCGCCCGGCGCGCCGACCCATTCCAGGCGAACCTGCGACAGCGTCTCGCCGCCCGGATCGCAGCCTTCCTCGGTGGTCAGGATCACGTCGGCCGAGCCCTTGGCGAAGTCGTCCTTCAGCGCGCGCGTGAAGGAGGAGACGAGCTGCACCCGGACGCGCGGGAAAGCGGCAGCGAACTTCTGAAGCACGGTCGGGATGACCGGGTAGACGATGTCGTGCGGCACTCCCAGAACCAGTGAACCCTCGAAGCTCTTGCAGGTCAGTCGGGCCCAGGCCTCGTCGTTCAGTTCGAGAAGCCGGCGCGCGTAGCCCAGGAGCAGTTCGCCCGACCCGGTGAGCGAGACGCCGCGCCCGGACCGGTCGAAAAGGGTGAGGCCAAGCTGATCCTCGAGCCGCTTGATCTGCATCGAGACGGCCGACTGGGTGAGGTTCAGGAAGCCCGCGGCACGGGTCACTCCGCCGGAATCGGCGACGGCGACGAAGGAACGCAGCGCGGTCAGATCTAGGTTCCGGGGCATATCACAGATCCTGATGGAAGGGTCCAAAATCATTCGTTTGAGAAATGAACCACAAGAGCGCAAATTGATCAAGCATCCTGATGATAGTCGAAGATGCGTTCAAGAAATGGAAAGGATCGGACCATGATCACCGTCACCGAAGACCGTTCCGGCCAAATCCGGACGCCCCGCCCGAACCCGCAGCGCCTCGGCCTGTGGCGGATGGCCGGCCTGGCGCTTGCCGCCTGGCGCCAGCGCCGCGCGCTCGCCAACCTTCCGGCCGAGCGTCTGAAGGACCTCGGCCTCAGCGAACGCGACGTCCGGCTCGAGACGCAGAAGCCGGTCTGGAACGTGCCGGTCCACTGGCTGCGCTGACCGGTCGAGAATCTGTGATTTCGTTGCACAAACGCCTTGAAATGACAGGCCCCTGCGCCGATATTTCGATCTGACGCCGTCCGGATTTCGCGATCCGGGCGGCACAGGCTCAGATTACCGGAGGCACCAATGGCAGAATTCGACACGGTCCGCAGCGGTTATGGCGTAGAGGCCGGCCGGATCGACGCGGGTCTTCGCGCCCACATGAACAAGGTCTACGGCACCATGTCCGTGGGCCTGCTGATCACCGCGCTCGCCGCGTGGGCGATCGCCGGCCTTGCCACCACGACTGACCCGGCGATGGCCGTGGCGCAGCTTCGCAACGGCACCATGCTGACGGCGCTCGGCGATGCGATCTATTTCTCGCCGCTGCGCTGGTTCATCTTCCTCGCCCCTCTGGGGATGGTGTTCCTCTTCGGAGCGGTCCTGAACCGGATCTCGGCCGCGGGCGCGCAGCTTTACTTCTACGCCTATGCGGCGCTGGTCGGGGTTTCGCTCAGCTCGGTCTTCATCGTCTACACGGGCGTCTCGATCACCCAGACGTTCCTGATCACCGCGATCGCCTTTGCCGGCCTCTCGCTCTGGGGCTACACCACGAAGAAGGACATTTCGGGCTGGGGCTCGTTCCTGATCATGGGTCTGATCGGCCTGATCGTGGCGATGATCGTCAACTGGTTCATGCAGTCCGAGGCGATGGCCTTCGCCATCTCGGCGATCGGCGTGCTGATCTTCGCCGGCCTGACTGCCTATGACACCCAGCGGATCAAGACCGAATATGTCGCCCACGCGCACGCGATGGACAGCGAGTGGCTGGGCAAGTCGGCGATCATGGGCGCGCTGCACCTCTATCTCGACTTCATCAACCTCTTCCTCTTCCTGCTGCAGTTCCTGGGCAACCGGGAGTAAGCACGAGGCAGAACGCGTCAGGGGCCGTCCTTCGGGGCGGCCCTTTTCGTTTGTTCGGGAATCACCGGGTCTGCGGCGATGAAGCCGTGTCCGGCACCCGCCTCAGATCGCGCGCGTCATCTGCAGGGCGGGAAAGCTGATCCCGGGAGCGAGACCGATCTCGACCGGCCCGATCAGCCTGAAGCCCATCGCCTCGTAGAACGGAACGGCGGTGCGGGTGGCAAGACAGCCCATCCTGTGCAGCCCCTCGGACTTGGCCGCGCCCAATGCCGCCGTGACGATCCGGCGGGCGACGCCCTGCCGCGTCAGGCGCGGATCGGTGACGAGGTGCCTGATCTCGCCGCTGCCGGCGGCGCGGCTGGCGACACTCCAGCCGCCGGCGCCGACGATCCCCTCGCCCGGCAGCTCGGCCACGTAATAGCGGCCCGACCCGACCAGCGAGGGCTTCGCCCGCGCGATCAGAGGCACGGCAGTCACCATGATCGAGGGCGGGTAATCGGATTTGAGAAGCCGCGGATAGGACCGTGCCAGAAGCGCATCCACCGCGCCGATATCGGCGCCCGTCGCGAGGCGGAGGGTGAGAGTCGCGGGCATGGCCCGACGATAGCGCAGCGGCGGCCGTGCGGAAGGGTGAAAATCGAGAAGGTTCGGTACGGCGGGCCGCGATTGACTTCGCACACCGCGCTCGCCAGACAGTCCGCGCCGAAGCAGCCACTCAGCGACCGGAAACACTCATGTCCGAAGACCAGAGCATTGTCCTTTCCAGCGACCACGCCGCCATTGCGCTCAGGCAGGCGATCGCGGCCCATTTGGCGGCGAAGGGCTGGCGGGTCACCGACATCGGCCCTGTGACGCACGAAAGCACCCACTATCCGGCGCACGGCGAGGCAGCGGCCCGTCGTGTTGCCTCGGGCGAGGTCCGGCTGGGCATCGTGCTTTGCGGCACCGGGCAGGGGATCATGATGGCTGCGAACAAGGTGAAAGGCATCCGCTGCGGCGTCTGCTCCGACACCTTCTCGGCCCGGATGATCCGGCAGCACAATGATGCGAACATGCTGGCGCTGGGCGCACGGGTGGTCGGCGAGGGGCTGGCGCTGGAGATCGTCGATGCGTTCGTCGGTGCCGGCTTCGAAGGCGGACGGCACGCGACGCGCGTCGGGATGATCGAGGCCCTGGAAGGCTAGGAGCCGCAAACTGGGCGGACTTGCCACCCCGGGAACCAAAAGGGCCGCCCGAGCGGCGGCCCCGATAGACGGCATCGAACCAAGCTTACTTGATCTTGCCTTCCTTGTACTCGACGTGCTTGCGCGCGACGGGGTCGTATTTCTTCACGATGAACTTTTCGGTCATCGTGCGGGCGTTCTTCTTGGTCACGTAGAAATGCCCGGTGTCCGCCGTCGAGTTCAGCCGGATCTTGATCGTGGTCGGCTTCGCCATTTTCGCAGTCTCCGAACGGGCGCTGGCCGCCCGGGTGAATTCATGAAGCCCGCCTTTTACCCGTGCGCGCGGCCGAGTCAACCGGCGGCGCGCTGCAATGCAGGGATTTCGTCACATCGTGACGACGATCTTGCCGGTCGCCTTGCGCGACCGCAGAAGCTCGAGCGCCTCGTTGGCCTGCGCCAGCGGGAAGGTGTGGCTGACATGGGGGTGCAGCTTGCCCTCGCTGTGCCAGGCCAGCAGCGTCTTCATGCTGTCCGCGATGACCTCGGGCCGGAAGGCGCGGTAGCCGCCCCAGTAAAAGCCCATCACGTCGATGTTCTTGACCAGAAGGTGGTTCGCCTTGATCTGCGGCACATCGCCCGAGGCGAAGCCGATGACGACGATCCGCCCCTCGGGCCGGACCGCGCGGAATGCGGCGTCGAAGCCGGTACCGCCCACCGGGTCGTAAACGACGTCTACGCCGCCAAGCGCCTTGAGCTCGGCGCGAAGGTCGGCTGTCGCGCTGTCGATCAGGTGGTGCGCCCCGGCCTTTTCGGCCACCGCGAGCCGGTCCGCGCCGCGGGCGACGGCGATGACGCGGGCGCCCATCAGCCGCCCGATCTCGACCGCCGTGAGCCCCACGCCGCCCGCCGCGCCGAGGACGAGGAGGGTCTCTCCCGGCTTCAGCCGGGCCCGGTGGGCGAGCGCCACGTGGCTGGTGCCGTAAGCGACCTGGAAGCCCGCCGCCTCAACCGAACTGAGCGAATCATGTATACAGACCGCACTTTTCGCAGGGAAACAGCCCATTTCGGCCAGACCGCCGCGACCGGCCACGATTGCGACCCTTGCGCCAGGTGCGAGATCGACCCCTTCTCCCGCCGCCCGAACCGTTCCGGCAAGCTCCATCCCGGGAATGAAGGGCAGATCCGGCTTCTCCTGATAGGTGCCCTCGACCATCAGAAGATCGGCGAAATTCAGCCCACAGGCTTCAATTCTAACGGAAATTTCTCCTGGCGCCGGGTCACGTTCCGGTTGATCAACCAGGTCGGGCATACTGCCCCATTCCGTAACGACGAGTGCTTGCATGCGGCGGCCCCTGTGGTGAGCGAATCCCCTGATACTACCGTTTCTTAGCCGGCGACGATCCATTCACCATAGATAATATTACCACCCCCTTGGAATGCTCGTTTGAACTTTAGTGCAGTTTGCAATTTCGCGCGGAGCGTGTATCCCTCTATGCACGGACGAACGCTGATGGATGCCAAATTTGGGGGCTGAATTCTTGACCGCGTCAAAGGTCCGTCAGTGTGAAGATTAAGGTATCAGGAGTAAGTAAAATGCCGCATCCCGTCGATGTCCACGTCGGCAAAAGGGTTCGTCACCGGCGTTGGCTGGCTGGCATGACCCAACAACAGCTTGCCGAAAGTGTCGGCATCAAATTTCAACAGATCCAGAAATACGAAACCGGAATGAACCGGGTCAGCGCATCCCGTCTTTGGGACATCGCCGCCGCGCTGGGCGTCCCGGTCAGCTATTTCTTCGAAGGCATTGGCCAGAATGCGGGCGCCTCGTCCGACGTTCCCGGCGATATCCTTGCCGACAAGGAAGCGCTCGATCTGGTTCGCTCCTACTACGCGATCCCCGAGCAGCAGCGTCGCCGGCTGTTCGATCTCGCGCGGGTCTTGAGCGACGCCGCCTGATCGCGTTATTCCGGCCGGGCGGTGTTCCGAACCGCCCGGGCAGGTGTAAGGCGCGATGGATCTGATCAACGAAGCCGCACAGCAGGAATTGCTGTCCGTGGCACATGAACTTGCCGACGCCGCGCGCGCCGCGACGTTGCGCTACTTCCGCAGCGACGGCCTTCTTGCCGAGAGCAAGGAGGCAGCGCGCTTCGATCCCGTCACCGCTGCCGACCGCGCCTCGGAAGAGGCGATGCGCGAAGTGCTGGCCCGGCGCCGGCCCGAGGACGGTATCCTGGGCGAGGAATTCGGCCGTTCCGAGGGCACGACCGGACTGACCTGGGTGCTCGACCCTATTGACGGGACACGCGCTTACCTCTCCGGGACGCCCACCTGGGGCGTGCTGATCGGCCTGCGGCGGGCGGAGCGCATCCTTCTTGGCGTGATCGACCAGCCCTATATCGGCGAGCGGTTCGTCGGCGGCTTCGGCGCGGCCCATGTCGAAGGGCCACAGGGCAAAAGCCCGCTGAAGGCGCGGGCAGCCCGGCCGCTGAACGAGGCGATCCTGTTCTCGACATTCCCCGAGGTCGGCACCGATGCCGAGGGCCGGGCCTTCCGCGAGATCGCGTCCCGGGTCAAGCTGACCCGCTACGGGCTCGATTGCTATGCCTACGCGCTGGTCGCGGCCGGCCAGATCGACCTCGTGATCGAGGCCGGGCTGCAGGCTTACGACGTGGTCGCGCCGATCGGCGTGATCGAGGCGGCGGGGGGCATCGTGACGGACTGGCAGGGGCGTCCGGCGATCAACGGCGGGCGGGTCCTTGCGGCCGCGAATGTCGACATTCACGCAGCGGCGCTCGACATCCTGCGATCCGCGCCCGAGCCCTAGGCTTGGTCCGAGGACCATCCAAAAGGTTAACGCGGCTTGCCTGAAACGGCCTCGGCCGTTTACCTAGGGGAAACACTGACGCCGGGGATCACGATGCGACACTTCCTTCTTGCTGCCGCGCTGCTGGCCGGCTCAGCGGCCCATGCGCAGGACTGCGGTGCCTGGATCGCCGAGGTCTGGGAGACCGAGGGCGGCGAGGCGATGACCGCCCATGTATGCGAGCCGTCGGTCACCGGGCGGGACGCAATGATCTTCGTCCAGTGCGACGGACCGGAGACCTACGCGGTCTTCTTCGACGATGGCGGCGACGGCGGTCCGGTGGGAGGCGACCCCAACCTGCCGGTCGACGTGACCTTCGCCGTGGGCGGAACGGAGCTGACCGAAGAGATGGTCTACCAGGGCATCGACGGGACCTACTACGCCAGCATGCCGGCGGACAGCGATCTAGACCGGCTTTTCCGTTCGGGCGGCGAGATGAGCGTTACGCCGGCCACGAACGACCTTCATGTCCAGTCCTTCCCGCTGGAAGGGGCGGGCGAGGCGCTCGACCAGATCCTCGCCGATTGCGGAGGCTGATGCCGGGATCCTGAACCGGGGCGCCGAGGCCGCGGTCACGAGGGACATGGCGGCGCTTTTTGCGCTGTCGTGCAGACC
>JBNLCA010000343.1:0-1636 GCA_050303575.1 Paracoccaceae bacterium | reverse complement strand
GAAGACCGTTTTCAGAACGCGCGGCGGCGAAGTTCACGCCGTCAATTCCGTGAGCTTCGGTCTCAAGCCCGGCGAACTCCTTGGCGTGGTCGGCGAGTCCGGCTCGGGCAAGTCGGTGACGATGATGTCGCTGATCGGCCTTCTGCCCTCGCCGCCCGCGGAAGTGCGCGAAGGCGAGGTGCTGTTCGACGGCGTCGATCTCCTCCACTGCTCTCCCTCGAAACTGCGCTCCGTCCGCGGCGCAGGCATCGGTTTCGTCTTCCAGGACCCGATGACCTCGCTTAACCCGGTCTTCACCGTGGGCTTCCAGATCATGGAGCCGCTGCGGACCCACATGAACATGTCGAAGGAGCAGGCCCGCAAGCGGGCCGCCGAGCTTCTCGATCTCGTCGGCATTCCCGACGCGACGCGGCGTCTTTCTGACTATCCGCACCAGTTCTCGGGCGGCATGCGGCAGCGGGTGATGATCGCCATTGCGCTCGCTTGCGACCCCAAGGTGCTGATCGCCGACGAACCGACAACCGCGCTCGACGTGACGATCCAGGCGCAGATCCTGGAACTGGTGAAGGAACTGCGCCAGAAGCTCGGCATGGCGATCGTCTGGATCACCCACGACCTAGGCGTCATCGCCGGGATCGCCGACCGCGTCATCGTCATGTATGGCGGCCAGATCGTCGAGCAGGCGCCGGTGAAGGAGCTTTTCGCGAACCCGCAGCACCCCTACACGCGCGCGCTACTCAAGACGATCCCGTCGATCCGGGGAGAGCGGGAAAGCAAGCTGCGCGTCATCGAGGGCCAGCCGCCGATCCTGCATGCCCAGCCCGCCGCCTGCAGCTTCGCACCGCGCTGCCCGAACCGGTTCAGCCGCTGCGCGGTCGAGAACCCGCCGCGCTACCAGGTCGGCGCCAGCCACGATGTTGCCTGCTTCTGGAATCCCGAAACGGACGGGCCGCGCGATGTTTGACGGGGGCACGCAAAGAAAGCTGGTCGAGGTCCGCGACCTCAAGATGCATTTTCCCATCTATGCCGGTCTTCTGCGCACTCGCGTCGGCGAGGTGAAGGCGGTCGATGGCGTCACCTTCGACATCTACGAGGGTGAAACGCTGGGGCTTGTCGGCGAGTCCGGTTGCGGCAAGTCGACCTGCGGCCGCGCCGTCCTGCGGCTTTACGAGCCGACGAGCGGCCAGATCCGGATCGACGGCATGAGCCTCGCCTGGGGCAACGAGTTGGCGCGAAGGCTGCGCAACTCGAACAACAAGATCGCCGACTGGGTGTCGCTGGTCTTCTTCGCCGTCGCGGCGATCTACATCATCTATCTCGCAGCGCACAGCACGTGGGGCGGCGTGGTCTTCGGAGCGATTCTTGCGGCCCTTCTTGCGGCTGTTGCGGCCGGCCTGCTGAACTACGTCATCCGCACCGCCGTCTTGCGCTGGCGTGCCGCCAGGGCCGGAGTATCGCTTTCCGATTTCGCGCCGTCCGACAACGCGCTGCGCAAGGTCCGCCCGACCATGCAGATGGTCTTCCAGGACCCGCAGGCCTCGCTCAATCCCCGCATGACGCTCGCCGGCATCATCGGCGAGCCGCTCGACGAGCACACAAGGCTTTCCGGCAAGGACAAGCTCGCCCGCATCTACGA
>JBNLCA010000342.1:0-12804 GCA_050303575.1 Paracoccaceae bacterium | reverse complement strand
TTTCGGTGGAGAATGCCGGCTTCGGTCTCGATCTGCTGTGGGTCATGTCCCAGGTTCGTTCGACCGAAGACGTCCGCGCCCGCGCGCTCGCACAACTGCGCGCCAACGATATCGACGGCACGCCCGGACTGTCCGCCAGGGACCGCGAGATGCTGATTGAGCGGCAGGTCGCAGAATCGCAGGCACGCTACATCGAACGCTGGTTGGTGCGAGATCTGGACCACAATTTCGAAATCTCGACCGAGGAGCTGCGGGTGAGCCTGGTCGACCAGGCGAGCAGCCCGCTGCGGCAGGGAAACCTGACGGTGACGCCCGTTCCCGCTCAGATCGAAGAGATCCTGACAACGCTCGTCGCGCGGGCGCTGGAGACGGTGGACCTCGACAAGAACGGGACGGTCACGCTTGCGGAACTGACCGAGACGAGTGACACGCGGATCACCACCCGCTCGACATTCGAGAATAACATCAAACTGTTCCCACCTGCCGCGATGGACGCAGACGGTGACGGCTCGGTTTCAGAAGCCGAGGCGATGGCGGTGGTGGACGCGCTGATCACCGAGTTCGATACCGACAATGACGGCAATGTCTCAGTTCTCGAACAATCGGCGGCCCGCGACCTCCTGCGCCCGTACCTGGCCGCGGCCCGCAGGGACGCCGCGCCCGACCAGGGCGAGCGAACCGGTACATTACCCCGCGGCGGAAGCTCGACTTACGATGCTGCCCGCGCCGCGTGCGCCATGCCCGAAGTGCCTGACGGCGAGCAGGTGGTTGTGGTCGGCGGCTACGAGGGCGGCGCGCTCAGCGATGTCTATCTGGGCGAGACCCCGAGGACCGTGACCGTCGCCGACCTCTTCGTGCCGCCGGTGGGCCCGCCGCTTTACGTCATTGCCCCTTTCTATGGGGACATGATCCTGCGCATCAGCGGGAACGGCTCGCGTATAAGGGACGTGGTCTTTACGCGCGGCGAGGTTGCGCTGGCCGGCAGCGGCATCGGTGATGCGCGCCTGCACCGGGCCCCGGATGCCTGCCATCTCGAAGTCTGGGAAAAGATCACCGACGCCAACCCCGAAGCGTCGACCTTCTACGGTGGTCGTCTTGGCAAGCCGATCGCAACGTCGCTCACCGCCTACACGCTCGGAGCGGTGAACCTCGAGACCGGCCGCAACGCCGCCGACGCGGTGTTGACCGGCGCCGAACCGCATCCGCGTGGAGAGGAAGGCAATATTGGCTGGACACGGTTCGACATGTTCAACCCCGGAGGCCTGATCCATCTCGACCCGGCGACGGTCAGAGCGGTCTCGCCCGTCTCGAAACACGATCCGATGCCGCAGATGGCGGGTATCGCCAATCTGATCGAGGATGCAACCCTCGTGTACCTTCCGGACGACAGCATCACGCCGGGCGAAGTCCTTGAGGACGACGAGGGCCGGATCCGCATGGGGGGCAAGACGTTCGTGCCCGGATCGGGCGACGACCTGATCTCGATGGGCGGGCTCTACTATACCGAGGAACGGCCGAAGGTCTGGGTCGGACGGCGACCGCTCGTGTTCCTCGTCACCCGGCCTTTCCGCGTTCCGGCGGGTCTGAGCGGAGCGCACAAGGTGCACTTCCTCCTGCCCGAGGGTATGGCCGAGCCTACCGGCGAGCTCGGCCACAGCGAAATCCGGCGGCTGCGGCGCGACGGGAGCGCCGCGCCCTGAGGAGTGGACCCGTCGGCTCCACCCGCCGTGATCGCGTTCAGAGCGGACGTGATCTCACCAGGTCACCTTGTTCGGTCCGATGTTCCCTCGGCCGGCCCGACGCGCGAGCGCGCCGAGCGGAATGTTGTCCTTGGACAGCGCAAAGGGGATGCGGCCAGACCCGAGCTGAATTGGATCGCCGTCGACGATCTCGTCCGTTCGGTTGAGGTAGAGACTCGCGTCTCCGCATTCCCACGACCCGCCAGAGGTCCGCGTCACGGGATTGTAGGTGTTTGCGCCGTAGGCGAAGCACATGTCTGCCCCGTCGAAGGTCTGCTTGACCCGCCACTGCCCGACGACCGGCCGGGAGTTCCCGGGATACCAGAGGAAGGTCCGGCCGTCGGCGGCGAGGTACTCGACCTGGTTGCCGTGCAGCAGGTCGTAGGTGCGAACGGTAGTGTTGCTGAGGAAGGCCTGAAGTGTCCTTGAGTTGTTCTTGAGCGCGCGATAGGTCTGGCGACCTTCCGTGGTCATCGCGTTGTGCCGCTCTCGCGTCCGCTCGAGTTCGGGCACAAGCTCGGGCGGTGCGCCGGCCGTGTCGATGCAGGCCGCGACCAGCGCTAGCGTGGCGAGAGCCGCTAGGGGCCGGAGGATCTCCCGCAGCCCCCTCACACCAGCACCGCGCCCCCTGCCTGGATCGCGTTCTTCGTCTCGACCTCGCCCAGGAGCATCTCGTTGTGCGGTTTGCCCGAGGGGATCATCGGGAAGCAGTTCTCGTGTTTCTCGACGAGACAGTCGAAGATCACCGGGCCGTCGTAGTTCAGCATCTCCATGATCGCGTCATCGAGGTCGGCGGGGTCCTTGCACTGGATGCCCTTGGCGCCGAACGCCTCGGCGAGTTTCACGAAATCGGGCAGGCTTTCCGACCAGCTGTGCGAATATCGCTCGCCGTGCAGAAGCTCCTGCCACTGGCGCACCATGCCCAGCCGCTCGTTGTTCAGGATGAACTGCTTCACCGGCGCCTTGAACTGGATCGCGGTGCCCATCTCCTGCATGTTCATCAGCCACGAAGCCTCGCCCGCGACGTTGATGACCAGGCTTTCGGGATGCGCGATCTGGACACCGATCGAGGCCGGCAGGCCGTAGCCCATCGTGCCGAGGCCGCCCGAGGTCATCCAGCGGTGGGGCTCGTCGAAGCCGAGGAACTGGGCGGCCCACATCTGGTGCTGGCCGACCTCGGTCGTGATGTAGCGGTCGCGGCCCCTGGTCAGAGCCTCGAGCCGTTGCAGCGCGTATTGCGGCTTGATGGTCTTGTCCGAGTTCTTGAACTTCAGGCAGTCGACCTTGCGCCACTCCTCGATCTTTTGCCACCACTTGGCGATCGCGGCGGAGTTCACCTTGCGGCCACGCGATTTCCAGACCTTCAGGAAATCCTCCAGAACGTGGGCGACGTCGCCGACGATGGGGAAGTCGACATGGATCACCTTGTTGATCGACGAAGGGTCGATGTCGATATGCGCCTTCTTCGACTTCGGCGAGAAGTCGGCGATGCGGCCGGTGATGCGGTCGTCGAAGCGCGCGCCGATATTGATCATCAGATCGCAATCGTGCATCGCCAGGTTCGCCTCGTAGAGGCCGTGCATGCCCAGCATCCCCATCCAGTGCTTTCCGCTGGCGGGGTAGGCGCCGAGGCCCATCAGGGTGGAGGTGATCGGGATGCCGGTCGCATCGACCAGCTCGCGCAGGAGCTGGCTTGCCGCCGTGCCGGAGTTGATGACGCCGCCACCGGTATAGAAGATCGGCCGCTCGGCCTTCTCGAGCGCTTCGACGACGCGGGTGATCATCTCGAGATCGCCCTTGACCTGCGGCTGTTAGTGGCTGGTCTTCGCCTTCTGCGGCGAGACGTATGTGCCCGAGGCGAACTGGACGTCCTTGGGGATGTCGATCAGCACCGGGCCGGGGCGGCCCGAGGTGGCGACGTGGAACGCCTGGTGCACCGTCTCGGCCAGCCGGTCGGGATCTTTGACCAGCCAGTTGTGCTTGGTCGCCGGGCGGGTGATGCCGACCGTGTCGGCCTCCTGGAACCCGTCCGAGCCGATCAGGAAGGTCGGCACCTGGCCCGAGAAGACGACGATCGGGATCGAATCCATCAGCGCATCGCACAGGCCGGTGACCGCGTTGGTCGCGCCGGGGCCCGACGTGACGAGGACCACGCCGGGCTTGCCGGTCGAGCGGGCATAGCCTTCCGCCATGTGGACCGCGCCCTGCTCGTGGCGGACCAGGATGTGGCGGATGTGGTTCTGCTGGAAGATCTCGTCGTAGATCGGAAGGACAGCGCCGCCGGGATAGCCGAATACCACTTCGACGCCCTGGTCCTTCAGGGCTTCGACGATCATTTTCGCTCCGGTCATGGTCCGTGACATGGTGTCCTCCGTTCGTCACGCAACAAAAAGCCCCCGAGGGTCAATCGGGGGCGCATGGGTCCTGGTAAGGGTCTCCGCGTCAGCGGCCCATGCGTCCCTTTCCTACAAGTACGAGAATGAGGGTCATTCCCCGGCTCCTTCGTTGCGCGGCAATCATTAGGGAGGCGAATCCGGGCCGTCAACAGCAAACTGACCAAAGAAAGTGTCGCGTGGGCAACTAATTGCGTACGAAAGTTGCGCGCGGGCGACCCTGGGCGAAATCTTACGTGAGCGCCAGCGAAAGGGTGTAGGCGGCGTAGAGCGCGAGGAAGATCCCGCCGGCGACCCGACCGAGGCCGCCGCGCGCCCACAGGAGCACGATGAGAAGAAGGCTCACGGCGATCATCGCGGGCACGTCGAACGACAGGAACTCGGGGTCGACCGGGATCGGCCGGACGAGTGCGGTGATCCCGAGAATGGCGAGGATGTTGAAGACGTTCGAGCCGATGACGTTGCCCAGCGCGATCTCGCGTTCGCCGCGCCAGGCGGCGACGACCGAGGTCGCAAGCTCGGGCAGCGAGGTGCCGACCGCGACGATGGTCAGGCCTATCACCGCCTCGGAGATGCCCGCGATCCGGGCAAGCTCGGTGGCGCTGTCGACAAGGAGCTTCGCGCCGACGAGCACCGTGGCGAGGCCGAGCACGCTGAGCAGGACCGCACGCCAGAGCGGGGGCAGGGGGTCTTCCGCGGCGGGCTCGTCGCCGGCTTTCATCAGGTTCAGCGTCACGTAGGTCAGGATGCCCGCGAAGAGGAGCGCGCCCTCGATGCGCCCGACATACCCGCTCCAGAAGGCGGGAACCGTGGCCAGCGCGGCGACCAGCATCCAGCCAAGGTCGGACCTGACTTTCAGGAAAGGCGCGGCAAGCGGACCTATCATGGCCGAGACGCCGAGGATCAGGAGGATGTTGGCGATGTTCGATCCGACGACGTTGCCGATGGCAATGCCCGGCACGCCGGAAAGCGCCGCCTCGATCGAGACCATGAGTTCGGGCGCAGACGTGCCGAACCCGACGATGGTGAGCCCGATGACAAGCGGCGGCACGCGGAAGCGGAGCGCAAGGCCCGAGGCGCCCTTCACCAGCCAGTCGCCACCGAAGAAGAGCCCGGCAAGGCCGAGCGCGAATGTCAGAAGAAGCAAGATCGATCCCCGGCGCCGGAGCGAGCGCCAAGGTCAGATAGGCGGCCGGCGGGGAGTTACAAGCCCCGGTTCAGCCGCGGCGGGCGGCATCGATCTTCGCCACGTCGATCTTCTGCATCCGCATCATCGCGTCGAAGGCCCGCTTCGCCTCGTCGCCGCCCGCCGTCATCGCCTCGGTCAGCGTGCGCGGCGTGATCTGCCACGAGACGCCCCAGCGGTCCTTGCACCAGCCGCAAGCGCTTTCCTGCCCGCCGTTGCCGACGATGGCGTTCCAGTAGCGGTCGGTCTCGGCCTGGTCGTCTGTCGCGATCTGAAACGAGAAGGCCTCGGACTGGGTGAAGTGCGGGCCGCCGTTCAGGCCGAGACAGGGAATGCCGCAGACGGTGAACTCGACCGTCAGAACGTCGCCTTCCTTGCCCGATGGATAGTCCCCGGGCGCGCGGCGCACCGCGATCACTTCGCTGTCGGGAAAGGTCTCGGCATAGAAGCGGGCCGCGGCCTCGGCGTCCCTGTCGAACCAAAGGCAGATGGTGTTCTTCGGAATGGGCATCGTGGTTCTCTCGTTTCCGTCCCACATGCAATGCGCAGGCGTGACCCCGGTTCCGCTCTGGCCGTCCGGCGCTCGGCGAAGCCGCATTGAGGTGCGCCTAGCGCCCGGTCCCCTGCAACACACCGTGTTCGATGGCGTAACGGGTAAGACCGGCCGTCGATGAAATCCCCAGCTTGCGCTTGATGTTCTTGCGGTGGGTCTCGACCGTGCGGACCGATATGTCGAGCGCCGCCGCGACTTCCTTGTTCGACCGGCCGCGCGCCAGTTCCAGAAGGATCGTCTGCTCGCGGCTGGTCAAGGGTTCGCGCCCGCCGATGGTGCGCGGCGTCAGTGACGCCTCGGAGCCCGGGCAAAGGTAACGCTCGCCCCGCATGACCGTGTCGATCGCGACCTTGATCTCCTCGGTCGGCACGTCCTTGAGAATGTAGCCCATCGCCCCGTGCGAGAGGGCCGTGGTGATATGTTCAGGGCTGTCATGCATCGACAGGATCAGGATGCGGGTCTCGGGGCGGCGCTCGAGGATCATCTCGGTCGCGGCAAGACCGCCCACCTCGGGCATGTTGAGATCCATCAGGATGACATCGGGCGCCAGACGTTCGGCCGCCTCGAGGGCCTCGCGGCCGTTCCCCAGGGTCGCCAGCACGCTCAGGTCGTCGTAGGTTTCGAGGATTGCCTCGATGCCGTCCGCGACCATCGGATGGTCGTCGACGATGACGATGCGGGTCGGGGCACTCATGCGCTTTCCTTCGCCTTCGATTCCGGCGGCAGAAGGTGCGAGAGCGGCACCTGTGCCTCGATCACGGTTCCCGATTTCGAGGACAGTATTCTGAGCGTTCCGTCAAGCTTCTCGATGCGCTCCTGCATGTTCCTCAGCCCAAGCCCGCGCCCTTCGGACCGGCCCGGGCGCGGCGGCGTGAAGCCGTGGCCGTTGTCCTGGATACGCAGAAGCGCGCCCTGCTTGTGACCGCGGATCAGGAGCGTGACGCGGCTCGCGCCCGAGTGCCGCTCGACATTGGTCAGCGCCTCCTGGGCGATCCGGTAGAGCGCGATCTTCGCCTCCTGGTCGAGGCGGTTGCGGAACACGACCGTCTCGAACTCGGTCTCGATGCCGGTGCGGCGGCCGAATTCCTCCATCAGCGACTGGAGCGCCGGGCCGAGGCCGAGGTCGTCGAGCACGCCGGGCCGCAGGTCGCGGCTGATCCGGCGGACCTCCTGGATGGCGCCGTTCAGGTGGTCCATGCCGCGCGCGAGGCTTTCGTCCGCTCGCGCATCTCCGGTGCGCAGGCGCCGTCGGGCAAGTTCCAGCGTGTAACGGACGCCGACCAGGATCTGCGAGATGGAATCGTGCAACTCGCGCGCCACCCGCCCGCGCTCCTCCTCCTGCGTGTCGAAGACCCGCTGGGTCAGGTCCTTCAGCTTGACGTCGGTCACCTGCCGGTCGCGGATCGTCACCGTCAGGCCGGCGGCATAGACCAGCAGCAGCGCGGCGAGTGCGATTGCCCCGATATAGAGGAATGTCTGCCGAACCTCGGCCTCGGTCTTGGCGCGGGCCGAGGCGACGGTGGCGCGGATGTCGTCGATGAAGATGCCGGTGCCGACCGCCCAGCGCCAGTCCTGGAGGCCGACGACATAGGTGACCATCTCGGCTTCCTCGCCGGTCGTGGGCTTCCACCACAGGTGGGTGTGGTAGCCGCCGCCCTGCCGGGCGATCTCGATGAATGTCCGGGTGATCGGCGTCCCCTGACTGTCGGTCAGCGTGAGCCAGTTGCGGTTGATCAGCTGCGTCTGGCGCGGCGCGACGAGGTTCTTGCCGTCATAGTCGAAGACGAAGAAGTAGCCGTCCTGCCCGTAGAGCATGGCGGCGAGCATCTGGGCGACCTCGGTCTTCGCGGCCTCGTCGTCGGGCAGCGCGTTGCCGTAGATCGCACCGACGGCCGTGCGGGCGATCGAGATGTAGTTCCTGAGCTCGGCCTTCTTCGCCTCGAGAAGCCGCGCCTCGAGCTCGGCGATCTCGCGGTCGGCGGTAGCCCGCGCCTGCCAGGTGACAAGCGCCGCGATCGCCGCCATGGCGACGAGCATGGTGATCGAGGCGAGGAGGAGGAGCTTCAGCCCCTCGCCCAGCCTGAGTGTCCTGAGCATGCGGTCCAGCACGGCCGGCGCGGCCCTCCGGGTTGTGGCGCGGTCGCAGGATGCGGCCGGGCGGGCCTTGCGTCAATCGCGGCAGGGAAGGGCGCTGTTAGCGCAACCCTACGTAGTGCTGGGTATTCCAATGGCGGATTTCCGCCGCTACTGTCCGGGCACCGCAACGATCCGCCCGCCAAAGGGCTGGGCGCCATATGGGAGGACTGAACCTGATGGATCGTCGTTCATTTCTGAGGAAGGCCACCGTCGGCGGCGCGACTGCCGCGGCCGCCTCGACACTTGCCGCGCCGATGTATGCGCAAGGCAACCGCACGCTCACCATGGTCACGACATGGACGCGCGGTCTGGCCGGCGTGCACGACTCGGCGCAGCGTGTGGCCGACTCGATCACCGCGATGACCGACGGCCAGGTGACCGTCGACCTCAAGGCCGCGGGCGAGCTCGTCGGCGCGTTCGAGGTGTTCGACGCGGTGACGTCGGGCCAGGCCGACATCTACCACGGTGCCGACTACTACTTCGTCGGCCAGCACCCGGCCTACGCCTTCTTCACCGCCGTGCCCTTCGGCATGACGGCGCAGGAACTGGCGAACTGGTACTACCACGACGGCGGCATGGAGCTGCATGACGAGCTTGGCCAGATCTTCGGCCTGAAGTCGTTCCTGGGCGGCAACACCGGTGCCCAGTCGGGCGGCTGGTTCCGCAAGGAGATCGCAGGTCCCGAGGACTTCAACGGCCTCAAGTTCCGTATGCCCGGCCTCGGCGGCCAGGCGCTCGGCAAGCTCGGCGCCTCGGTGCAGAACCTTCCGGGCGGCGAAGTCTACCAGGCCCTCGCTTCGGGTGCGATCGACGGCACCGAGTGGATCGGCCCCTGGGCCGACGAGAAGGCGGGCTTCCAGGAGATCACCAAGATCTACTACACCGCCGGCTTCCACGAGCCGGGCGCCGGCCTTTCGGTCGCGACCAACCGCGAGGTGTTCGAGAGCCTGACCGCGCCGCAGCAGAAGATCATCGAGATCGCCGCGGCCGAATGCCACCAGTGGAACCTCTCGCAGTTCCTCAGCCAGAACTCGGCGGCGCTGACCCGTCTCCAGGCGGCCGGCGTTCAGGTGCGCGAGTTCCCGGACACGGTCTGGAACGCCTTCGGCGCCGCCTCGGCCGAGGTGCACCAGGAGAACATGGGCGACGAGCTTTACAAGCGCGTCTACGACAGCGCGATGGCCTCGATGAAGTCGTCGTCGACCTGGATCACCAAGTCGGAAGGCGTCTATCGGACGGAACGAGACCGAGTTCTCGGCTAAGTTGTCTGATAAATAAGAGTATTGCTTTAATGCTGCTCGTCGAAGATGGTGGAGTGACCCGCGAGGGGTCACTCCAGACTTGCTGGAAGCGAGAACGACAAACGTCGCACGCTTCTCTGGAAATCCCGTGGAAACGCGGGATTTTCGGAGGAGAAGGTAGCGATGAAACGACGTTCTTTCTTGGCCAAGGCCGCCGCCGGCGGTCTGGGCGTAGGCGCTGCTGCGGGCCTGTCGGCTCCGCTTTACGCGCAAGGCAAGCGAACCCTGACGCTTGTAACCAGCTGGACCCGCGGGCTCCCGGGAGTGCACGACGGAGCCCAGCATGTGGCCGACTCGATCCAGGAAATGTCGGAAGGCCAGCTGACGGTCGACCTGAAGGCGGCCGGCGAAATGGTCGAGGCCTTCGAGGTCTTCGACGCGGTCACGTCGGGCCAGGCCGACATGTACCACAGTACCGAGAACTATCATCTCGACCGGCACCCGGCCTTCGCGTTCTTCGCGTCCATTCCGTTCGGAATGACGGCGCAGGAAATGTACAACTGGTACTCGCACGACGGCGGGCGCGAGCTTTACGAGGAACTGAGCGCGTCCTTCGGCCTCATCGGCTTTCCGGCCGGCAACAGCGGCCCGCAGCCCGGCGGCTGGTTCCGGCGCGAGATCGGCGGACCGGAGGATTTCTTCGGTCTGAAATTCCGCATGGCGGGGCTTGGGGGCAGGGCGCTCGGCAAACTCGGCGCGACGCTCATCAACCTGCCCGGAGGCGAGGTCTACCAGGCGCTGGCGTCCGGGGCGCTGGACGGGGCGGAATGGAACGGGCCCTGGTCGGACGAGAAGGTGGGCTTCCAGGAAGTCACCCACATCTACTATCTCGGCGGCTTCCACGAGCCCGAGGGCTCGAACTCGCTGGTGGTCAATCTCGACGTCTACAACGACCTGACGCCGGCGCAGCGCAGGATCATCGAGGTCGCATCGGGCGAGACCTACATCTGGAACCTGTCGCAGTTCCTGACCAACAACGGCCGGGCGCTGATCCGACTGCGCGAGCTTGGCATCCGGGTGCACCAGTTCCCGGATTCGGTCTGGAACGCCTTCGGTGCCGCCTCGGAAGAGGTGCACCGCGACAACCTCAAGGACGAGTTCTACCGGAAGGTCTACGACAACTACTTCGACTCGCTGAAGTCCTCCTCGCGGTGGCTGGCGCAGTCCGAGTCGGTCTTCCGGTCACAGCGCGACCGGGTGCTGCAAGGCTGATCACGCAATTGGCGGCCGCCGCGAAAGCGGCCGCCAGCTTCCGACGGGCCGGACCCGCGTCGGGCGTGGGGAGGACCTGATGCTCGACGCCATCCTGTGGTTCGTGACGAATGTCGGACACGGGTTCGTGGACCTTGGCTACGCGCTGACCCACCCGAGCCTCTGGCTCGGCTGGATCGGCGACGTCGGCGGCACGCTCTCGACGCCCGAGTCGAAGGAGGCGCTGGCGCGCTTCATCTACTACGGCGCGTCGCACGAGTTCTTCTTCGTCCTCTTCGACATCTTCCTCGTCGTCACCGTGATCGGCATGATCTGGCGCCCGTTCCTGTGGGGCGTCGTGCGCGGGATGGAGGCGGTCTTCAACACGCTCGGCCGCCTTGTCGCCTGGGTCGGCCTCATCATGGTGCTGCAGCAGATCGTGGTGATCTTCCTGCAGGGCACCTTCCGGCAATCTGGCATCGAGTTCGGACTCTTCGGCTTCGGCATCGATCACGACGTCTCGTGGTGGTCCGAGGAGTTGAAGCTCTACAACGCGATGATCATCTGCCTTTGCATCGCCTACACCTTCATCCAGGGCGGCCATGTCCGCGTCGACCTTGTCTACGCCACCGTGCGCTACCGGACAAAGAAAGTGATCGACATGTTCGGCGCGCTTCTCTTCATGGTGCCGATGGCGTCGCTGATGTGGCTCTACAGCTGGTTCTTCATGTGGCGCAACATGGTGCTGCCGAACCCCAACGCCTCGGCGACGCTCGACCGGCTGATGACATCGACCCGCGCCATGCGCTGGAAGCTCGAGACCATCGGTTTCTCGCCGAACGGCTTCGACAAGTACTACATGTTCAAGGTCCTGACCGTCGCTTTGGCCGGCATCATCCTTCTCAATGCCGTGGCCTATTTCTGGCGCTCGTACCTGAACTTCGTCGAGGGCGAGGCGAGCGACGGCAAGTATCTCGACAAGGACACGCTGGGCGAAGGCGAAGAAGCCTACGAAGGCACGCACTGAGGGACATGTAGGACATGCTTTTCGGACTCGACGGCATCGAGATCGGCCTGATCATCGTCTTCCTGTGCCTCTTCGCCGGGATCATGACGGGCTTTCCCGTCGCCTTCGCCATCGGGGGTGCGGCGCTCATCTCTTTCGGCATCATCGCCGCGCTCGACAGTTCGGGCATCCTGATTCACCAGGCGATTGACCAGAATTCCGAGATGTACCGCGGCCTGGTCAGCGACGGCGTCAGTCCCTACACGATCTCGGTCTTCCGATATCCCGAGCTGCCGCGCGTCGAGCAGGCCTTGTTCGAGGGCGGCTGGCAGGTCGCGGTCGAGCGCAACCTCGGTTTCATCGTCAACCGCATGAACGAACGGGTCATTGCCGGCCCGTCCATCGAGACGCTTCTGGCCGTGCTGATGTTCGTCCTGATGGGGATCGTGCTCGAACGCTCGCGCATCGCGCAGGACCTCCTGACCACGATGGCGCGTGTGTTCGGCCCGATGCCGGGCGGCCTCGCCGTTTCCATCGTCGTCGTCGGCGCCTTCCTTGCCGCCTCGACCGGGATCGTCGGCGCCACCGTGGTCACGATGGGCCTCCTGGCGCTGCCGACGATGCTGAGGAACGGCTATTCCAAGGAACTGTCGACCGGCGTCATCGCTGCGTCTGGCACGCTCGGGCAGATCATTCCGCCCTCGATCGTCATCGTGCTTCTGGGCACGCTCGCCGGCGACATCTATTCCGCCGCGCAGGAAACGCGCGCCCAGATCGCTGGCTGCTCCGACGCGCTGACCTATCTCGGCAAGGCCGCCGTCGTCTCGGTCGGCACGCTCTTTCAGGCAGCGTTCCTGCCCGGCGTTCTTCTGGCCGCACTCTATGCCGGCTATGCGTTCGTCTTCGCGCTCTTGAACCCCTCGAAGGCGCTGCCCGTCGCGGCCCTTGGCAAGACCAGCGACGAGAACATCACCGGCCGCCACGCGACCTTGTGGTTCCTCGCCATGCCGGTCCTGGTGATCGGGCTCGTGGTCCTCGCCGCCGAGGTCCGGCTCGTCGGATCGCAGGACATCACCGTCTCGTCCTTCACCGAGGCCGGTGCCACCGCGTCCCTCAGGACCGGGGTCTCGGACCAGTGCAAGGCCTCGATGATCGAGCTCCACGGCCAGGAGGCCTGGGACGACGCCGTCGCCCAGCAGGCCGAGATCACCGCCGCGGGCGGCTCGGCGCTCGCCACCGAACGCAGCGCCGAGGAAATGGAGCAGGCGCGCATCGACCAGATTGCCGCGACCGCGCCGG
>JBNLCA010000341.1:0-5956 GCA_050303575.1 Paracoccaceae bacterium | reverse complement strand
ATTCCGGGGACCTTTCGGTCTGGTCGGCGATGGGCGAGCAGCTGCGCCGCCTGCGGGCGCTGGGCATCCCCTATGACGTGACGCCGGGGGTGCCGTCGTTCGCCGCGGCAGCCGCCACGCTGGGGGCGGAACTGACCTTGCCGGGCGTCGCGCAATCGGTGGTGCTGACCCGCACGTCCGGCCGCGCCACGGCGATGCCCGACGGTGAGGCACTGGCGAACTTCGCCGCGACCGGCGCGACGCTGGCGATTCACCTCTCTGTCCATGTCCTGCCCAAGGTCGTCGCGGACCTGATCCCGCATTACGGCCCCGACTGCCCGGTCGCAGTTGTCTGGCGCGCGTCCTGGCCGGACGAGCGGGTGGTGCGTGCCACCCTTGCCACGCTGGAGACAGCCGTTGGCACGGAGATGGAGCGCACCGCGCTGATCCTCGTCGGGCGGACGCTGGGCGCCGAGGGGTTCGACGAGAGCCGCCTCTATGCCGGCGACTACGATCGCCGCTATCGCCCGGTCGGCACCCACCCGCGCTTTCCGGAGGGCGAATGACCCCGGGGCTCCTGATCTCGGCCCCGGCCTCGGGCACGGGCAAGACCACGCTGACGCTGGGTCTTCTGGCGGCGTTCCGCGCGCGCGGGCTGGCGGTGCAACCTTTCAAGAGCGGGCCGGATTACATCGATCCCGCCTTCCACACGGCGGCCGCCGGGCGGGTGTCGGTCAACCTCGACAGCTGGGCGATGACGCGGGACAGGATTGCCGGGTTGGCGGGGGCGGAGGCCGATCTTGTCATCGCCGAGGGCTCGATGGGCCTTTTCGACGGGGTGGCGCGACCGGGAGAGACCGGGACCGGGGCGAGCGCCGACATCGCTGCGCTGGCGGGTTGGCCCGTGGTGCTGGTGCTCGACGTTTCGGGCCAGGCGCAGACCGCCGCCGCCGTGGCACGGGGGCTCGGAACGATGTGCGAAGGGGTCCGGCTTGCCGGCGTGGTCCTGAACCGCGTCGCCTCGCCCCGCCACGAGGCGCTGGTTCGGGCGGGGATGGAGGCGGGGGGAATCGCGGTCTTCGGCGCGCTCCCCCGCAACGCCGAGATCGGGCTTCCCGAGCGGCATCTGGGCCTTGTGCAAGCCGAAGAACAGGCGAACCTCGCGGCGAAGCTGGACGCGCTGGGCGCCTTCATCGAAGACCATGTCGATCTCGACGCCCTCAGTGCCGCCGCGGCGGGTGGCCTGCCCCCTGCCCCGCCCCTGCCCGTCGCGCCTCCCGCCGAGCGGGTCGCAATGGCACGTGATGAGGCCTTCTCCTTCATCTACCCGCACCTGATCGACGGCTGGCGCCGGACCGGGGCGACCGTTCTGCCGTTCTCGCCTCTGGCGGACGAGGCGCCCGATCCCTCGGCTGGCGCCTGCTGGCTGCCCGGCGGCTACCCCGAGCTGCATGCCGGGCGGCTGGCGGCGGCCGAGACCTTTCGCACGGGCCTCGCCCGCTTCGCCGAAACCCGCCCCGTCCATGGCGAGTGCGGCGGCTACATGGCTTTGGGCCAGGCGCTGACCGACCGCGAGGGGACCGCGCACCGGATGGCGGGCCTCCTCGGCCTTACGACCTCGTTCGCCAAGCGGAAGATGCACCTGGGCTACCGCCTTGCGCAGCTGGCCGCCCCGGTCCCCGGTCACCCGGCAGGCGCGCGGCTCAGGGGGCACGAGTTCCACTACGCCACGATCCTTGGCCAGCCGGACGAGTCGCTGGCCCGCGTCGCGGACGCGAACGGCGATCCCGTGCCCGAGACCGGCTCGCGCCGCGGCAACG
This sequence comes from Paracoccaceae bacterium, assembly GCA_050303575.1. Lineage (GTDB taxonomy): Bacteria > Pseudomonadota > Alphaproteobacteria > Rhodobacterales > Rhodobacteraceae > JBNLCA01. Next base: position 4,157 of record JBNLCA010000341.1, on the reverse strand, counting down.
TCACCGGCACCTTCTTTCACCTGATCGCCGAGGCGTCATGACCGGCTTCGTCTCCTTCGTTTCGTCCGGGCCGGGCGATCCCGAGCTTCTGACGCTGAAGGCCGTCGACCGGCTGGGTCGCGCCGATGCGGTCCTTTTCGACGATCTTGCCGCCGGCGGAATCCTTGCCCATGCGCGTGACGGCGCCGACCTCGTCGGCGTCGGAAAGCGCGCCGGGCGGCCCTCGCCGAAGCAGGATCACGTCAGCCGGCTTCTGGTCGACTATGCGTCCTCGGGTCAGCGGGTGGTGCGGCTGAAGTCAGGCGACGCCGGCCTTTTCGGCAGGCTCGAGGAGGAGCTCGAGGCGGTTCGTGCCGCCAAGATCCCGTTCGAGATCGTGCCCGGTGTCACCTCGGCCTCTGCTGCTGCCGCCGCCGCCGCGATCCCGCTGACCCGGCGGCTGACCGCGCGGCGGGTGCAGTTCGTCACCGGCGCCGATATCACCGGCGGGCTGCCGGAGGGTCTCAACTGGCAGGCGCTTGCCGACCCTCTGGCCACCACGGTCGTCTACATGGGCAAGCGCACCTTCCCGGCGCTGGCCGCGGGGCTCCTGTCCCACGGCCTTCCGCCCGGAACGCCCGCGATTCTGGCCGAGGCTGTCGGCCACGCGGAACAGGCGCTTCGCAGAACGACGGTTCACGCGCTGGCAGAAAGCCTGTCGGGCGAGCGCTCGGCGCTTCCGGCGCTGATCCTCTACGGGCCGCTGGCCGTCGAGGCGGGATGAAGGTCACGCTCTGCACGTCCTGCCCGCTCGGCGCGTCGAACTTTCCCGACGTTCTGGGCAAGGCGCTCGCCGCCGCAGGGATCGGGGCCGGCGTCGCCACCGTGGACTGCATGTCCGGCTGCACCCGCCCCTCGACTGTCGCGTTTCGGGCTCCGGGCAAGGTGGCGTACCTTTTCGGCGAGGTCTCCGCAGGGGACCTCGAGGACCTCGTCACCTTCGCCCGCCTTTACGCCGCCTCGCCCGATGGCACCTTCGCCGACGCCCGCCCGCTCGGCGCGCTTCGCACCAAGGCGATCGCCCGAATACCCGGCTGAGCCCCAAATGCTGCCTGAGGTCGCATTCCGCCCGCGCCCGGCCGCAATCCGCCTTGACCCGCCCCCGCGCTTGGGCACAGATGGAGGGGCAAGGTGTCCCGCAAGGTGCAAAGCACCGGGACTGAAACGGGAATGAGGTAACGGCGGACCCCATCGGGCGCCCGAGGCCTCAGCCGCCCCCGCGACTGTAAGCGGCGAGCGGGGTTCCGAAAGCCACTGCCCCGAGGGGTGGGAAGGCGGAGCCACGCAGAGACCCGCGAGCCAGGAGACCGGCCTTGCGAGAGGGAAACTAACGCCGTCGGGTGTGACGGCAAGGAGTTGAAGATGAACGCTTTCCTGACCTCCAAGGCGACCGCGGCGCTGGCCCCGGTCCTGACCATGACGGCGCTGGGCCTGACGGTCCTGTTCCTGGCGGGCCATGCCCAGTCGGCGACGCTGCACGATGCCGCGCACGACGTGCGGCACGCGACCGGCTTCCCCTGCCACTGAGCAGCCACCCGATCTGATGTTCCAAAAGATGCTGGCCGGCGCGCTGATCGCCGGCTGTGCGGCAGGTCTGCTTGCGGCCCTGCTGCATTTCGCCTTCGTTCAGGACCTGATCCTGACCGGAGAGCTGTATGAAAGCGGCGAGGCCGTCCATGCGCCCTTTGGCCCGGGCGGCCACGACCACGCGGACGATGCGGCCGGGGAAGCCGCCGGCCACGATCACGGCAGCCACGACCACGGCGACGAAAGCTCCGCTCTCGCGCGGAACGGCTGGACGGTTCTCTTCACCGTCCTCGTCTACGTCGCCTATGCGATGATGCTGGTCGCAGGCTTCGGCATGGCCGAGAGCCTGGGACACCGCATCGGCGCGGCCGAGGGCCTTCTCTGGGGCATTGCCGGCTTCGCCTCGTTCCAGCTCGCCCCCGCAATGGGGCTGGCTCCGGAACTGCCGGGGACGCTGGCAGCGGATCTCGCCGAGCGGCAGGTCTGGTGGTGGGGCACCGTCGCGGCGACAGCGGTGGCACTGGCGCTACTGGGTTATGTCCGCAAGCCGTGGGCCGTCGGCCTTGGCGTCGCGCTTCTTGCCGCGCCGCATCTGATCGGCGCGCCGGCACCCGGAGACTACTCCGGAGTTGCCCCGCCAGAGGTGGCTGCGGCCTTCGCCGCCCGGGTGCTGGGCGTGGGCCTCGCGGTATGGGCTGTCCTGGGCTGGACCGCCGGGTACTTCTGGTCACGCGGCGATGTGCGCTAGAACGGGGCGCGGGGTCTCTTCCCGCGCCCGCTCACGGACAAGGCGATGGAAACGCTCCTTCTGATCGGCATCGGCACCGGCAACCCGGACCACCTGACGCTTCAGGCGATCAAGGCGCTCAATTCCGCTGATCTGATCCTGATCCCGCAGAAGGGCCCGGCCAAGGAGGACCTGGCCGAGCTGCGGCGCGAGATCTGCGACGCGGCCCTGACGCGCCCGGTGCCGGTCGAGGCGTTCGACATGCCGGTGCGCGACGCGTCGGCGGATTACCGGCATGGCGTGGATGCCTGGCACGACGCCATCGCGGCGGCCTGGAGCGCGGCGGTCGCACGACATCCCGGCGCCTCCCGCGTGGCACTTCTGGTCTGGGGCGATCCCTCGCTCTACGACAGCACCCTACGCATTGCCGGTCGGCTGGCGCCGCGCCCCGTCATCGAGGTCGTCCCCGGCATCACGTCGATCCAGGCTCTCGCCGCCGCGCACGCCATCCCGCTCAACCGGATCGGCGCGCCCTTCACGGTCACCACCGGCCGCCGGCTGCGGGATCAGGGCTGGCCCGAGGGGGCGGACACGCTTGTCGTGATGCTGGACGGCGGCTGCGCCTTCCGGACACTCGAACCCGCCGGGGTCGAGATCTGGTGGGGGGCCCAGGTCGGCCTGCCGTCCGAGGTCACCCTTGCCGGGCCGCTGGACGAGACCGGGCCGCGCATCGTCGCGGCGCGCGAGGCCTGCCGGGCGGCGCATGGCTGGGTGATGGACATCTACATCCTGCGCCGCGCTCCCGGGGAGTGACTCCCGCGTCGGGCGAATTGCCGCAGGTGCACACTCCCCAGCGCTGGGCGAAATTGTCCGCCAGTCGCCCAGCTTTTCGGCACGCGCCGGGGAATTGTCTGTGAGTTCTTGGGCTTGTGCGGGAATCCGCGCAATCCGGCGCCGACACTGACACTTTCGCCAGGCGAAACGGATTGTGCCGCAGGCGCACCGAGCCGGGCAATTTCTTTGTCCTGCACTTTCAGACAATTGCTCTTTCGGGGCCGCGGACACTATCCTTGGCGAAACTATGGCCGGTGGGGAAAACTCGGCATCGCGCATCCTTCTTCCCGGTCCCGATAACTGCTTGCGGTCAAAGGGTTCGGAGCACTTTTCCGGTTGATCCGCCGAGCAAAGAATTGCAAATGACGACGCCATTAATGACCGATGCATGACATGAAACGGCCGCGATCATACTTTACTTCGGTGGAACCGGGGGATGCACCCGGCAATGCGAGGGACCAGTGCGGCCCGCTCGGAACCGTTCGTTCGGGCCGAAGCGGGTATTTGGTGAACAAGGGCGTGGGTGCCCGACAGTCGGCAGAACGTGAGACGGTGGCCTAGACATGTCTATGTTCAACAAATTGAAGGCGATGCGCGCCCGCATGGGGGTGCATCCGCAGGCCGAGCAGGAAAGCCCGGCCGCCGTGGTCGACACCTCGTCGGCGGCGAGCATGTGGGATCTGGTGTCCGAACCCGACGATCTGGATATCGACCTGTTCAGTCCCGACGACGGAGCGCCGGTCCCGGCGCGTGACGAGACGCCGGCCCCGGTAGCGGCCGCGCCGCAGCCGGCGCCCGCAGCCCCTGCCCCCGCGCCCAAGGCCGAGGCCCCCGCGCCCAAACCCGAACCTGAACCCGCCCCGGTCGCTCGCGCACCCGTCGCGCCGCCGCCCGAGCCGGTGAAGGTCGAGCCGGTGAAGGCCGAGGTCCCGCGGGTCGAGGCCCCGAAGATCGCCGAGCCGCCTAAGCCGGAACCGCCGAGGGCCGAAGCGCCCAAGGTCGAAACTCCGAAGGCTGAGCCCCCCGCCGC
>JBNLCA010000340.1:0-2357 GCA_050303575.1 Paracoccaceae bacterium | reverse complement strand
TTCCTCGACAAGCTGGTCGACTGGGAAAACGTCGCCTCGCGCATGTGATCGCGGTCCCGAACCCACTGAATTTGCCCCGCCGCGCGTCTCGCCGGCGGGGCTTTTCGTTGGGAACCGAGGTCTTGCTCGCCCGTTGAGGTCGGCACCCCAATACGATCGAAGGAGCCGACCATGGCTGAACGCCACCGTTCACACGATCACCACAAGGAAACCGACGACCTGCTCGATGATGTCGAGACGCCTTCCCAGCAGGGCCGGAGCGACGGCAATCTCGAACGCAAGGTCGGCACCCGGGACGAGCTCAAGCGCCTGCAGAAGGGCACGGATGCCGGCATCACGCGCGTCACCAAGGCTGACGAGAAAGGTCGGGGCGGCCTTGGCGGGCATCACGGCACCGGCAAGGAGGGGCGCTGACATGTCCGGCATCAGGAACGGAACCTGGGTCCTCGTCGCCGACGGCGAGAAGGCCCTGATCTTCGAAAATCAGGGCGACGCCGGTTATCCGGACCTCAGGGTCCGGACCATCCGCGCGCAGGACAACCCGCCGGACCGCGAGCAGAAGGCGAACCGTCCCGGCCGCAAGCCCGATGTCGGCGCCGGGCACCGTTCGGCAATGGAAGAGGTCGATTTCCATCAGCAAGCGAAGATGCAGTTCGCGGACGATCTGGCCGCGATGCTCTATTCCGCGGCGCATGACGGCGAGTTCGACCGGATCGTCCTTGTCGGCGCGCCCGAGGTTCTGGGCGAGATGCGCACCAAGCTGCACCAGGAGGTCACGGATCGCGTGGTGGGCGAGATTCCGAAGGTGCTGACCAATCACCCGGTCGACGAGATCGAAAAGATCGTCACAAAGGCGCTCGCCGCCTAGGTCTTGCCTTCCTTCCACGCCGAGATAGCGGGTCTGAGCGCCTCGAACCGGGCCTGCGCTTCCGGCCGCCAGAACGTCGCGCGCTCGTAGAAGATGTCGTAGGCCGGCGCGCCCTCGGGGAGCACCAGCCACGGCTGTTTGGATCGCGCAAAGATATGGACGTCGGGCGGCAGCGCGGACGGATCGTCGAGCGTCCCGACGCGCACGAATCGGGTGAGCGGGCCTGAGCCGCCGTAATTGCTCCAGACCGCGATGCGGCAGGTGGGGCAGCGCGCGATGACCTGGCCCTTGCCCGACTCCGACGGCGTGACAACCAGCTCGGGCTCGTCTCCGGTGTGGACGACACGGTCGGCCTCGATCATCGCGTTGAGCGCGAAGGCGGTGCCGGTTTCGCGCTGACACCAGGTGCAATGGCAGGCATGAACGATCAGCGGCTCGGTCTCGACCCGGTAGCGTATTCGGCCGCAGCCGCAGCCGCCCGTCAGCGGAAATGTTACGGTCGTCATGCGAAAGCCTCCTTCAGCACGGCCTCGAGCGTCTCGACATCCGCCACCCGGCCGACATAGCCCAGAAGCGTCTCGTCGGCGAAGCCCTCGGCGACGACATGGTCGAGCAAACCGGCGAGCGGCGCCCAGTACCCCTCGATATCGACGAGCAGGATGGGCTTGGCGTGCAGGCCCAGCTGGCGCCAGGTGAGGACCTCGAAGAACTCGTCCAGCGATCCGGCGCCGCCCGGCAGCACGACGATCGCGTCCGAGTTCATGAACATGACCTTCTTACGCTCGTGCATGTTCTCGGTGACAACGAACTGCCTGAGGTCGCGCCGTCCCTGTTCGCGGGCGATCAGGTGGATCGGGATCACGCCGACAGCATCCGCGCCGCCCTCGGTCGCCGACCGGCTGACTTCTCCCATGATGCCGACGTCGCCCGCGCCGTAGACCAGCCGCCAGCCGTTCCGGGCGATCATCCGCCCGGTCTCGCGCGCCGCCTCGGTATAGGCCGGGCGGGCGCCCTCGCGCGCGCCGCAGAAGACGCAGATCGACGGTTTCGACATGAAATGAGGGCCTTCGGTGCCATGAGGGAGGGATTTCTTGTCCCGTGATAGCGGCATTGCTAAGGTCTCTCAAGCGCGCCTGCCGGGGGGCCGGGCGCCCGGGGGGAACGCATGGCGGATCCGACGGGTCTGGGAGCCAGGGAAAAGACCATCGCGGCCGGGTTGGCCGTGGTGTTCGTGGCAGTAATCGGCGGCCTCTGGGCCTGGAACGCTCGCACGCCGGACGTCAAGGAGGCTGCCGCGAGCGATCCGGAGGCAACTGAGGTCGCGGCCGTGGCAGTGAACGAGCCGGCTGAGACCGCGCCGCCGGCCGGGACGACCGCTCCAGAAGAAGCCGCTGCGCCTGAACCGCAGCCGTCCGCACCGGCGCCGGAAGTCGAGGTTGCCGCCGCAGAGCCCGCGCCGGCGGAGCCCGCCCAGCCCGAGGCCCCTCAG
>JBNLCA010000339.1:0-12716 GCA_050303575.1 Paracoccaceae bacterium | reverse complement strand
GTTCCCAGAGGAGATGAGGTTCGGCGATCCCGCCTACGCCGCCGAAGTTGCTGATCGGTATTTCGACCTGACGCTGGCGGCGGGCACGACGACGGTCTGCAGCTACTGCACGATCCATCCCGAAAGCGTGGACGCCTTTTTTGCCGAGGCCGCGCGCCGGGGCCTGCGCGCCTACGCCGGCAAGACCTGCATGGACCGGAACGCGCCGGACGGGCTGCGCGATACGGCGCAATCGGCCTATGACGACAGCAAGCGCCTCCTCGACCGGTGGCACGGGCGCGGGCGGCTGTCCTACGTGGTGACGCCGCGCTTCTCGCCGACTTCGACGCGCGAGCAGCTTGAGGCGCTGGGCGCGCTCTGGGCCGAGCATCCGGACTGCCTGATGCAGACTCATCTTTCGGAACAGACCGACGAGGTGGCCTGGGTGCGCGAACTTTTCCCCGAGGCGCGGGATTACCTCGACACCTACGAGGCGGCGGGCCTTCTCGGGCCCGGGGCGCTTTATGGCCACGCGATCCATCTGACCGAGCGCGAGCGTGCCGCCATCCGCGAGGCCGGTGCGGCCCTTGTCCATTGCCCGACCTCGAACACCTTCATCGGCTCGGGCCTTTTCGACATGGCGCGGGCGATGGGAGAGGGGCAGCGTGTCGGGCTGGCGACCGATACCGGAGGCGGCTCGTCCTTCTCGATGCTGCGGACGATGGCGGCGGCCTACGAGGTCGGCCAGCTTGCCGGCACCGCGCTTCATCCGGCGCAGCTCTGGTGGCTGGCGACGGCAGGCTCGGCCGAGATCCTGGGCGCAGGGAGCCGGATTGGCACGCTGGCGGTGGGCATGGAGGCGGACCTGATCGCGGTGAACCTTGCCTCGACCCCCGCCATCGCGCAGCGGTCGGCGCGGGCCGGGGATATCTGGGAGGCGATCTTCCCGACCGTCATGATGGGCGACGACCGCGCGATCCAGGCGGTCTGGATTGCCGGGACACGGGTCTGAGCCGTTCGCCGCCGCATTTCCCCCTGGCCGCCGAACCTCGACTGCAGGTTGGCCCGGGCGACCAGCCCGGGCCGCGCCCGACCCTACGGGCGGGAGGGCGCCTGTCATCGCTGCGCGCGGATCATGCGACAGAGGCGGTGTCACCATGAAGCGCCCGGCTTTCCTCGTTGCGTGGCGCCCTCCCAGGGTCGTTCGCAGCCCTTCGTTCAGCTGAACGCCCGTTCAAGGTTCCCCCATCCAAGCTGGACAAGCGCACCGGCCCTGCCGCAGAAACCGGACCGGAGGGCGGACCATGACCGACGTCGAGACGCTGGCCGAGGGAGTTCTGAACGGCGACCGGAGGGCGCTTGCGCGGGCGATCACGCTCGTGGAAAGCGCGCGGGCCGATCATCGGGCCGCGGCCGAGGACCTTCTTGAGCGCCTGGCCGGATCGGGGCGCGAGGCGCTGCGGATCGGGCTGTCGGGCACGCCCGGCGTCGGCAAGTCGACCTTCATCGAAGCCTTCGGAAAGATGCTGACCGGGCAGGGGCTGAAGGTCGCGGTTCTGGCGGTCGATCCCTCCTCGGCGCGTACGGGCGGCTCGATCCTCGGCGACAAGACGCGGATGGAGACGCTATCGCGCGATCCTCTCGCGTTCATTCGGCCGTCACCCTCGCAGCGGGAACTGGGCGGCGTGGCGCGGCGGACGCGGGACGCGGTGGCGCTGTGCGAGGCGGCGGGTTTCAACGTGGTGCTGGTCGAGACGGTGGGGGTAGGCCAGTCCGAGACGCTGGTCGCGGGGATGACCGACCTCTTCGTCCTGTTGATCGCGCCGGCGGGCGGCGACGAGCTTCAGGGCGTCAAGCGCGGCATCATGGAGATGGCCGACCTGATTCTCGTGAACAAGGCCGACGGCGAGCTGAAACCGGCGGCGACACGGACGGCAGCGGACTACGCCGGGGCGCTGGCCCTGATCCGCAAGCGCAGCACGGACGCGCCCGGATTCCCCAAGGTCCTGCTGGTTTCCGCGCATGAGGGGACCGGCCTCGCAGAGGCCTGGGACGACATGTCGCGTCTTGATCTTTGGCGCCGCGAGGCGGGCCGAAAGCGCGACAAACGCGCGCACCAATCGGTCGATTGGTTCGAGGATGAGGTGAAACTCGGCATGTTCACGCGGATTGTCGCCGACCCTACGCTGGCGACACTTCGCGCTCACCTGACTGAAGCGGTCTCGGCCGGTCGAAAGGCCCCGAGAGCCGCCGCAGCCGAGTTGCTGGACGCCTTCGATGCGCTAGAAAAAAGCAAGAAAAACCGTTGATTGACCGGTCAACCGCCTTCCGGGCGCATTTCGTTAACTATTGTGGCAAAAATGCGGCACTCGGGCTTGTCGGTCATGTCCCAATCCGTATAGAGCCACATCAATCGCGGCTGGCTCCCGCCGGTTGTTTCGGATGGACCTAGGGTCAAGTGTCGGATTTGCCTCATTTGCGCTCGATTCCAAACAAAGAACCGCGCGGTTCGGGCGATATGTCTGTAGACTGCGCGAGGGTGCCGCAGGGCCCTTGCGGGGGTAATGGTGCGAGTATGTGTAAGTGAGCCGAATGCGTGGCAGGACAAGGCGTTCCAGCCGGACTGACACGTGACGCGGAGAGATCAGATGGGAACGTCGCAAGCCAATCTTTCCAGGATCGAAGATGCCATCGCGAGCCCCAACAGCCCGCTGGCTTTGGCATTGACCGATCTGGGCACCTGCAGCCGTGGCCGCGGGACATGCCTGGTCATCGAGCATGACGAATTCGGAGAGGCCTTCATTGCCGATCCGCACTGGTCGCACGGACGTGCGGAAACAATGGAAATTCGCGAGCAGGTTGCACTGGTCGACGTGCGCGAAGGTTTTGGTTTTAAACGACTTGCCATTCTCGTCGAACCGTCCGAGGATGATGGGCCGCTGGACGCCGGAGGGTGCGCCCTAGCCATCGCCGCGCTCAGTGTTACCGAAGAGCTCGCCCGGATCGCCACGTCCGGCGGGTCGCGCCATGAAATGAATGCCGACGCAACTGTGAGTTCCGCAGGCACCGTGTAATCTTGTATAAGCCCATATGCGTATAATCGTGTGTGAGTTGCTGTAAGTCCGGATGAGCCAATGTCGACCGCGCAGAACATTGAAGAAGTGAAACCCTCGGACAGCCCGCTTCTGGGGCTGGGCACGCAGCCGCTCCACGGCGTGCGGGCGCAGTTCGACGAGTTGCGCAAGCTGATGGGCGATCTCTCGCCCTCGCTGGACGAGCGTACGCTGCGCCGGCTGAAGCTGATCGAGGCACAGCTGGACGAATTTTCCGCGACCGTGACGGTGGTTGGCCAGGTCAAGGCGGGCAAGACGGCGCTGATCAACGTGCTGTCGGGCTGCCCGGCGCTGCTGCCCTCGGACGTCAACCCGTGGACCTCGGTCGTCACGACGCTGCACCTGAACAAGATGGCGCCGCGCAACACGGCCGCCGAGTTCCGCTTCTTCGACCGCAACGAATGGGACCGCCTGGTCCAGGGCGGCGGGCGCCTCGGCGAGATGGCGAATCGGGCCGGCGCCGCCGAGGAACTGCGCGAGATCGAGCGCCAGATCCTGGAAGTGCGCCAGAAGACCGAGGAGCGTCTGGGCAAGAACTTCGAGCTTCTCCTGGGCCAGCGGCACAATTACGACCGGTTCGATACGCCGCTGATCGAGCGCTATGTCTGCCTCGGCGACCCTGACGATCCTGAATATCACAACAACAAGCAGGGCCGGTTCGCGGACCTGACCCGCTCGGCCGACCTTTACCTGAAGGTGCCGCAGTATCCGACCGCGCTCTCGCTGCAGGACACGCCGGGCGTCAACGACCCGTTCCTGATGCGCGAGCAGATCACGCTGCGCTGTGTCCGCAACACCGAGCTTTGCGTGGTGGTCCTGTCGGCCAACCAGGCACTGAACACTGTCGACCTTGCCCTGATCCGCCTTCTGGCGACGCTGGAAAAGCGACAGGTCGTGGTCTTCGTCAACCGTATCGACGAGCTGGAGAAGCCGTCGGTGCAGGTCGCCGAGATCCGGGAATCGCTTTCCGGCACTCTTTCGCGTCACGGCGTCGGCGGTGCGGCCGACATCGTCTTCGGCTCGGCCCACTGGGCGACGGCGGCGCTGACCGGCCAGCTTGACGATATCGGCGCGGCCTCGAAGGCGGCTCTGTTCGACTGGGCGCTGGTCGCCGAGGGCGCGGACGCCGACGACCCGGTGACGCATGCCTGGCATCTGTCGGGCATTCCGGCGCTTCTCGACGCGGTGGGCGAGCGTGTGGCCGAGGGCGCCGCGCACCGGGTGCTTCAGAAGGCGCGCAAGCAGCTGAAGAACATCGTCGCCCAGTCGGTCGCCACCAACATGGCCGGCAACATCCAGTTCGACGGCAAGGCCAAGGCGCTGATGAAGCCGGCCGAGGTCCGCAAGCGCGTGACCGCCAAGACGCGCGAGCTTCAGTCCGAACTGGAACGCGAGACTCAGGCGATTGTCGGCGAGTTGAAAGGCCGGATGGCGCAGGCCAACGAGACCTTCATCGATTCGACCGTCTCTGCGATGGTCAAGCATATCGAGATCTACGGCATGGAAGGGCAGTGGGAATGCGATCCCATGCGGCTTCGCATGCAGCTGCGGGTCTCGTACCTCAACTTTGCCCGCGCCACCCGCGCGCTGGCGCAGTCGACCCTGACGCGCGCCGCCAAGGAAATGGTCGGGCTCTACCAGGAAGTGCTGGGCGATCCGGCCGCCGACATCAAGCTCGAGCCGCCGATGGCGCCCCAGGTGCCGCCGCCGGTGGCCATCGGCAAGACCATCGTCATCGACCTGCAAAGCAGCTGGTGGAAGCGCTGGGTTCGGATGCGCCGGACGGCCGATGCTTTCGCCAATGATTACCGGCAGTTGATTGCCGCTGAAACTTCGGCCATTGTGAAAGAGATCGAGGATCAGCAAGTGGTCAACGTGACCGAGGCGTTGCGCGTGGCTCTGGCCGAATTCCTTGAAGACCACGGCGAGGCGCTCGAAGAGATCGCCGAGGCGGGATCGGTCGACAAGGAAAATCTGATGGCGGCCATCGGCGACAAGGAACGCATGGCGAAGGCGGCTGCCTTCGACGCGGCACTTGCGGCACTCGAAGGGAACGGGAGACGCGCCAGCGCAGCCGGGGCGTAACCCACTCGTAACGAGGAGTGGCGCATGGCCAAAGACCCGAACGGCGTCCGTATCGTCGGTCCGGCTGATTTCGTACGTCTGAGGCGCTGGTCCCAGCGCAAGCCCGCCGTCGCCCTGATGGGCGAATTCTCGGCGGGCAAGTCGACGTTGCTGAACTTCCTGATCGAGGAAGACCTGCTGCCCACCCGCGCCACCGCAACCGAGCTTCCGCCGGTCTGGTTCTCGCACGGCAAAGGCGGCTCGTATTATGTGGATGCCGGCGGCAACCGCGTTCCGCTGCCGGACAACGATCTCGACAAGGTGGATCGCAAGGCACGCTTCATCCGCCTGTTCGTCGAGGCCGAGATTCTCGAACATTGCGACGTCATCGATACGCCCGGCATCTCGGACCCGAACCTCGCGGTCGAGACCTGGCGCATCGCGGCGGGCTTTGCCAATATGGTGCTCTGGTGCACCTCGGCGACGCAGGCCTGGCGGCAGACCGAGTTCTCGGCCTGGACCTCGCTGCCCGAGCGGTTGCGGAAGCACTCGCTTCTGGTCGTGACCCGCGCCGACAAGCTGACGACGCCGGCCGACAAGGAGAAGGTCTCGCGCCGGATGCAGCGCGAGACCTCGCAGCTTTTCAACGCCACCGTCTTCATGTCGACACCGAACGCGGTTCTGGCGAAGGCCGAGCTGGCGAACGGCGTCGAGACCCCGATGTGGGAGGAAAGCGGCGCAGGTCCTCTGCTCGACAACCTCGTCTCGCGGCTTGAGGGCATCTATCAGGACAAGGCGGCGATGTTCGGCCGCTACGCGCTGGCCGAAGGCGAGTCGCTCGAAGCCTACGAGACCGAGGACGAGACGCGCGAGCGCCTTGCCGCGCCCCCGCCCGAGGTCGCCGCGCCGGAACCCGAGCCCGAGCCCGAACCGGAGCCCGTCGAGGAGGCGCCCGTCGGCGTCGTGCCACGGCGTCCGCCCGGCCGTGACGAGGCGCGTCGGCCCGCAACGCCCGCTCCGGACCCGGTGGTGGCCGCGCCGGAACCGGTCGAGGACGAAGTCCCGGCGCCTGAGCCCGAGGAAGCCGCACCCGCGACGGTGTCGGAGCGACCCGATCAGGATACCGCTTTGGCCGAAGCGCTTGGGGCGGGGCCCCGGGCCGCCGAACCCGTCGAGGAGCCGGCGGAAGAACCGGTCGCGGTTGCTGCGCCCGAGCCCGAGCCCCAGCCAGAACCAGCGCCCGAGCCGGAACCGGAGACTGCCGTCGAGCCGGAAGTCGCCGAAGCTCTGCCCGAGGTCGAGCCCGAGCCTGAACGCGAGCCCGAGATCGAGACCGCCGTGGCGGACGTGGCCGAGCCGGACGTGGCTGAGCCGGAAGTTGCCGAACTGGAGGTTGCGGAAGTCGAGGAAGAGGATGCCGCGCCGGTCGTTCCGCAACCCACAGGGCAGGTTCCGCAGCAGGTTCAACTCTGGCGCGAAATCGCCACGCGCTTTCCGGAAAATCCAAGCGGGCAACAGATTGTCGCGATGATCGACGAGTTGTTGAACACGCTGGGCGGCGGCCTATCTGACAGCGGTGTCACGGCGTCCGAAGGGTCCGCGGCCGCTTCCGACCCCGACGGCGCCAAGCCCGAAGCGGGTGAGGGCAAGGGCGGCGAAGTCTCTTCCGGAGCCTGGCGCCGGCTTGCCTAAGGCAAGCAAGTGGCGTTAAGCGGTAGGGCCGGAGCGGGATCTGTCCGCACCGGTAGCGAGCGATAGGAAGGACTTCCCGGAATGGCCGCCGATATTTCGAAAACCGCTGAAATCGCGGGCTTCATCGGCGCTTGTCTCGTCGACAGCGATACCGGGCTGATGCTGACATCGGAGGGTGGCGGGCGGCTCGACCTCGAATCCGCGGCGTCGCTGAACGCCCAAGTCGTCACGGCGCAGATGCAGGTCATCAAGGCGCTGTCGCTGGACGACGGGCTCGAGGACCTTCTTGTGACCATGGGCAAGCAGATCCACCTGATCCGCCCGCTCGGCGCCCGCGACGGCGTCTTCCTGTACGTCGTGCTTGACCGCAAGGAAGCGAACCTCGGCATGGCGCGGCTTCAGGTCAAGGCGATCGAGGCCGGGATCAACTTCGGCTGACCCCGGCCCGCTGACGCGTCAGAGCGCGAGGCTGGTCCATGCGCCGTTCTTGCGCGACGACTTCACGCAGGCATCGACGAAGGCCACCCCTTCCAGACCGTCCTTGATGGTCGGGAAGGTGACGGCGGGATCGGGCGCCTGGCCCGCCTGCTTGGCGCGGATCGCGGCGGCGGCCTCGCTGTAGATGTTGGCGAATCCCTCGAGATAGCCCTCAGGGTGGCCCGGCGGCACCCGGCTCATGCGTCCGGCGGCCGCGCCGGATCCGGCGCCGCCCCGGGTGATCAGCCGTTTCGGCTGGCCGAAGGGCATGTACCACAGGTAGTTCGGATCCTCCTGCGCCCATTGCAGGCCGCCCTTGGTGCCGTAGATCTGCAGCTCCAGCGCGTTCTCGTTGCCCGGCGCGACCTGGCTGCACCAGAGCATCCCGCGTGCCCCGCCCTCGAAACGCATCAGCACGTGGCCGTTGTCGTCGACACGGCGGCCGGGGACGAAGCTTTGCAGGTCGGCGGCAAGGCTTTCCAGCTTCAGGCCCGACACGAACGAGGCGAGGTTGAAGGCGTGCGTGCCAATGTCGCCCGTCGCTCCGCCGGCGCCCGAACGTTCAGGGTCGGTGCGCCAGCCGGCCTGCTTTTGGCCGGTGGTTTCCAGGTCCTCGGTCAGCCAGTCCTGTACGTACTGGACGTTGACGAGGCGGATCTCGCCAAGCTCGCCCGCGGCCACCATCTCGCGCGCCTGCCGGATCATCGGATAGCCGGTGTAGTTGTGCGTCAGCACGAAAAGCGCGTCCGCCTTCTCGGCCGCCTGGGCGAGGCGCTTGGCATCGGGCAGGGTGGCGGTCAGCGGCTTGTCGCAGATGACGTGGATGCCGCGCTTCAGGAACTCCTTCGCGACCGGCGCGTGCATGTGGTTCGGCGTGACGATCGCCACCGCCTCGATGCCGTTCTTGAGGCGCGCCTCGCGCTGCGCCATCTCGGCGAACGAGGCATAGACGCGGTCGTCGGGCAGGCCGAGATCGGCGCCGGAAGCCTTCGATTTCTCCGGTGTCGAGGAGAAGCAGCCCGCCACCAGCTCATACTGATCGTCGATGCGCGAGGCGATCCGGTGCACCGCGCCGATGAAGGCATCGCGGCCGCCACCGACCATGCCCAGCCTGATCCGGCGGCTCCGTCCGTCCGCCTTGCCCTCGATTGCCATCTCAATCCTCCCGGAAGCCTGTCGCTTCTCCGTGTTCCAAGTACCGTCGCGGGAGCAAGGGGGCAGACAGCCCCCTTGCCGTGCCCTCAGATCCCGAGCATCCGCCTGTTCGCCTTCTCGTCCGTCCCCGCCCCGGCAAAGTCGTCAAAGGCATGCGGCGTGACCCGGATGATGTGGTCCTTGACGAACTGGGCGCCCTCGCGTGCGCCGTCCTCGGGATGCTTCATCGCGCATTCCCATTCGACCACGGCCCAGCCCTTGAAGTCGTACTGGGTGAGCTTGGAGAAGACCGCCTTGAAGTCGACCTGGCCGTCGCCGAGCGAGCGGAAGCGGCCGGCGCGGTTCACCCAGGACTGGTAGCCGCCATAGACGCCCTGCCGCCCGGTCGGGTTCAACTCGGCATCCTTGACGTGGAACATGCGGATCCGCTCGTGGTAGATGTCGATGTTCTCCAGATAGTCGAGATGCTGGAGCACGTAGTGTGACGGATCGTAGAGCATGCAGGCCCGCTTGTGGCCCTTCAGCCGGTCGAGGAACATCTCGTAGCTGATGCCGTCGTGCAGGTCCTCGCCCGGATGGATCTCGTAGCAGACATCGACGCCGCAATCGTCGGCGTGATCGAGGATCGGTTTCCAGCGCTTGGCCAGCTCGTCGAACGCCGTTTCGACAAGGCCTGCCGGCCGCTGCGGCCACGGATAGACGTACGGCCAGGCGAGTGCGCCCGAGAAGGTGGCATGGGCCTTGATCCCCATGTTCTTCGACGCCGTCAGCGCCTTCTTCACCTGGTCGACCGCCCACTTCTGGCGCTTCTTCGGATTGCCCCGCACCTCGGGCGCGGCAAAGCCGTCGAAGGCCGCGTCATAGGCCGGGTGGACGGCGACGAGCTGGCCTTGCAGGTGGGTCGAAAGCTCGGTCACCTCGACACCGTTCTGCTTGGCGATGCCCTTGAACTCGTCGCAGTAGGTCTTCGAGCGGGCGGCCTTGGCGAGGTCGATCAACCGCGCATCCCAGCTCGGCACCTGCACGCCGACATAGCCGCAGTCTGCGGCCCACTTGGTGATGCTGTCCCAGCTGTTGAACGGCGCCTTGTCGCCGGCGAACTGCGCCAGAAAGAGCGCAGGGCCCTTGATCGTTTTCATAAGCTCCTCCAGTTGCGCCCGCTTGGGCCGCTCTTGCGTCCGGGCTGTCGTGCCGCATCCGGACCGGGGCCGGGCAAACTGCCGCTGACCTCGACTTTTGTCGGCAAAGACACTCGAACGCCTCCCGTGGCAGCGGACTATTCCGCCAAAGGCACAGGAGGTCAATCGATTTGCGAGCGCTAACGAGGTGTCAGCCGGCGGCCAGGAGGATGTCGCACAGATCGCCGGCATTCGGCCGCGACGGGTCGGTCTTCGTCGACGACGCGGTACGGGCGTGGCGGCCGACCTCGCTGTGGTCCTCGGGCGAGAGGCCGAGTTTCGAGAGCCGCGGCAGGCCGCTTTGGTGGATGAAATCCTCAAGCGCGCCGATCCCGTCGCCCTTGCCGAAGGTGCCTGACAGCCAGCCCATGATCTCGGCCATGCGGTTGCCGGTGAGCGTGCTTTCGTCGTGCCTGGCGGCGTGCATCCTCAGGACATGCGGCAGGAGCGCACCGCAGAGCGCGCCGTGCGGTGCCTTGATCATCCCGCCGATGATCGAGACGAGCCCGTGAACCGAGCCGAGCCCGGCATTGGTCAGGGCGATGCCGCCGATCAGGCTGACATAGGACATCGCGTCGCGCGCTTCCTCGATCTCGTCCTCCATCAGCGCGGTCAGCGCGGCGAGGCCCGATGGGATCGCGGTGCGGCAGATGCCGTCGGTGAAGGGGTTGGCGCCCGTCGAAAGGTAGGGCTCGATCACCTGGGTGATGGCGTCGAGGCCCGAAGCCAGCGTCACCGTGCGCGGGGTGGCGTCGGTCAGTGCCGGATCGACGATGGCCAGCCGGGCCAGGATGCGGTCGTCTCGGAACGAGGCCTTGCGGCGGAAGCTTTGCAGGGTGATCACGGCGTTGCGCGTCGCTTCGGAGCCGGTGCCGGCGGTCGTGGGTATGGCGATGAAGGGGCGCGGGATGGCGTCGAGCGGCTTGCCGCGGCCGACGACCTCGAGATGGTCGAGCGGGCTGGTCTTTCCCGGCGCCAGCGCCGCGACCGCCTTGCCGAGGTCCATCGCGGAACCGCCGCCGATCGCCACCACCGCCTCGGCGCCGAAGTCGCGGGCGGCAGCGAGCGCGTCCGAGAAGATGTCGAGGTTGGGTTCGGTCGGGCAGGCGAAGGTCAGCACCTCGCAGCCGATCGCGCGCAGTTCGCGGGCCATCCACAGGCCGCGTTCCGGGCTGCGGCCGTGGGTGACGAAGATTCGCTTGCCGTAGACGGCGATGAGGGGCGGCGCCTCAGCGGCGCGGCCCCGGCCGAAGAGTATCCGGCCGGGCGTGACGAGACCGAAGGACGAGATCATACCGACAAGGTAGCCTCAACCGAGCGTTTCCAGCGAGAGTATTTTTTCGTCCGGGTCGCGTCGTCCATCAAGGGCTCGAATCGGCGCTCGAGGGCCCACCCGCTCGCGAACTCATCCGGCCCCGGATAAAGGCCTGCCTTCATCCCGGCGAGCCAGGCCGCGCCCAGGGCCGTGGTCTCGGGGATCTCGGGCCGGTCGACGGGCGCACCGATGATGTCGGCCAGGAACTGCATGGTCCAGTCCGAGGCGGTCATGCCGCCGTCGACCCTGAGGACACCACCCTCGGCGCCCGCCCAGTCGGCGCGCATCGCCTCGAGGAGGTCGCGGGTCTGGTAGCCGACGCTTTCCAGCGCGGCGCGCGCGAACTCGGCCGGACCGGAATTGCGGGTCAGCCCGAAGATCGCGCCCCGGCAGTCCGGGTTCCAGTAAGGCGCACCCAGCCCGGTGAAGGCGGGAACCAGGACGAGGTCCTGCCCGGCGTCCGCCTGCTGGGCGAGCGGCTGTGTCTCGGCGGCCTCGGCGATGATCTTCAGCCCGTCGCGCAACCACTGGACGACGGCGCCGGCGATGAAGATCGACCCTTCGAGCGCGTAGGTTGCCTTGCCGTCGAGCTGGTAGGCGATGGTGGTGAGCAGGCGGCTCCGGCTCTCGACCGGTTCGGCGCCGGTATTCAGAAGCGCGAAGCAGCCGGTGCCGTAGGTCGATTTCATCATGCCCGGCTGGAAGCAGGCCTGGCCGACGGTCGCCGCCTGCTGGTCGCCCGCGACGCCAAGGATCGGGATCTCGCCGCCGATGAGCGTCGTGGTGCCGAAGTCAGCGGCGCAGTCGCGGACCTCGGGCAGCATCTCCATCGGGATATCGAGGAGGTCGCAGATCGTGCGGCTCCAGCGGCCCTTGCGGATGTCGTAAAGCAGGGTCCGTGCAGCGTTCGTCGCGTCGGTGGCGTGGACACGGCCCTCGGTCAGCTTCCAGATCAGGAAACTGTCGACGGTACCGAAGAGCAGCTCGCCCTTCTTCGCACGGGCGCGGGCGCCATCGACGTTGTCGAGGATCCAGTTGAGTTTGGTTCCCGAGAAATAGGGGTCGAGGAGGAGACCGGTCCGCGCGGTGAACATGGCCTCGTGCCCCGCTTCGCGCAGGCGTGCACAGAGGTCCGCGGTGCGGCGGTCCTGCCAGACGATCGCGTTCATCACCGGCTCGCCCGTGGTCCGGTCCCAGACCAGCGTCGTCTCGCGCTGGTTGGTGATGCCAATCGCGGCGGGGGGCTTGCCGGCTTTCTCGATGGCGGCGCGCGCGGTGGCGAGCGTCGTGGCCCAGAGATCAGCCGGGTCGTGCTCGACCCAGCCCGAGGCCGGGTAGTGCTGGGGGAATTCCTGCTGTGCCGAGGCGCCGGGTCTCATTTCGGCGTCGAAGAGGATGGCGCGGCTCGACGTCGTGCCCTGGTCGATGGCGAGGATATGGGTCATGGCGGATCTCCGGCAGTCGGAGGTGCAGAACACGCGGCCCGAGGGCCTCGTGCAAGAATTTTCCAAGCCTCTGGCAAATTTCTTGGCAAGAAGTTTGCGGGCGGCCGAAGCCGCCCGCAATGACCCCGAGGGATCAGTTCTGCCAGGACTTGATCAGCTCGTCGTAGCTGATCGTCTCGGGCGTCGGATCCTCGTTCTCGAGCTTGGCAACAGGCGAGCCCGGCTGATCCAGCCAGTACTGCGGGTCCTGCGGCTCGTTCATCACCGGACCGATGTCGCCCTGGACGCCGGCGCGCTC
>JBNLCA010000338.1:0-2590 GCA_050303575.1 Paracoccaceae bacterium | reverse complement strand
AGCCGCTCGCCCAGGAACAGCGCCGCGCCGACGGTCACCCCGATCGGGCTGAGGTAGTTGAGCGCGGTGACCTCGGCGATAGGGATCCGCGCCATGGCGTAGAACCACAGGATCACGCCTGCGGTATGGACCAGACCGCGCACCCCGAAGAACGCAAGCGACCGGCGCGAGAGCCGCGCCGCCAGCATCGGCCGCACCATCGGCGCGAGGAACACCAGCCCGAGCGCGTAGCGCAGGAAGGCGGCCTCGGCGGCCGGAACCGCGTCGCCCAGGCTCTTGACGATGACATTGACCCCGACGAACAGGGCGCCCGAGAGCAGCATCCACAGGACACCCGTCATCGGCCGGTCTGCGCGCGCCTTCTCCATCCCGGCACATGACCCCGGACGTGCGGGAACCGCAAGGCCAGCCGGCCGTCAGCCGCCCAGTGCCAGCCCGCCGGCAAGAATCCACATGATGACGCCGATGACGACCTCGAGCACGCGCCAGGCACCGGGTCGGGCGAAGACCGGCGCCAGCAGCCGCGCGCCGTAGCCGAGGCCGAAGAAGAAGGCGAACGAAGCCGCGACCGCCCCGATGCCGAAGGCAAGCTCGCTTCCCGGCCAGGCCGCCGAGACCGATCCGATCAGGACCAGCGTGTCGAGATAGACATGCGGGTTGAGCCAGGTGAAGGCGAGGCAGGCGGCAATGGTTCGGCCAAGGCCGTCCGCGCGCTGGCCCGCCGCCGCCAGCACATCCTTGCCGCGCCACGCGGCCAGGAACGAGCGCGCGCCATAGGCGACGAGGAACGCGACCCCGCCCCAGCGCAGCGCCGCAAGAAGCGTCTCGTTCCCGATCTGCGCCGCGCCACCCACACCCGCCGCGATCAGGATCGCGTCGGAGATCGCGCAGGTCAGGCAGACGGCGAAGACGTGGCTGCGCGCCAGCCCCTGTTTCAGGACGAACGCGTTCTGTGCGCCGATGGCCAGGATCAGGCTGAAGCCCAGCGCGAAGCCGGCGAGGGCCGCCGTCATCGCGCGCCGGTGTCCTGGAGCGAGATCAGCACGGCCATCGCCCGGCTCGCCTGGTCTTCCGGGACGAAGATGTGATCGTGATGGACGGCGGCGACGACGTTGCAGCTGATGCCGGCCTCGGCAAGGACTCTCGACACCGCCGCCGTCAGCCCGATCGCGGCGAGGTCCGAGGCGACATTCAGCGTGATGCAGGCGGCCCGGAAGACAGGCTCGAGCCCGGCCTGCTCGGCCAGCCGCTCGGTCAGGATCAGGGTCCAGCCTTCGGCCTCGCGGAAGGCCCCGATGAACCCCAGATCCGCCGGCCCGATAGGCCAGGGCCGGTCCGCCGGCAGCGCGACATAGACCGCGACGTCGAGGTCGAGCACCGGGTCAAGTCCGGCCAGGATCGTCGCGAGATCGGTAATCGGCAAGGTGGCTCCTCCGGGGACTGGAGTGTCGGGGCGGCCTGGATTAATCAAATTAAATATTCAGACCACGGATTAGCCATGCTTAACGCTCTCGATTATCCCGCCCTCGCCGCGCTCGCGGCCGTCCTGCGCCAGGGCAGCTTCGACCGCGCCGCCGCCGAACTCGGCGTCACCCCTTCGGCGGTGTCGCAACGGGTGAAGGCGCTCGAGGAACGGCTGGGGACGGTGCTCGTCCACCGCGGCACACCCTCGACCGGGACCGCAGCGGGTCTGCGTCTGGCGCGCCACATGGAGGAGGTCGGGCTTCTCGAGGCAGCGCTCGCCCGCGATCTTGGCGCGCCCGCGCCGCACGCCCCGGTCCGTATCGCGCTCAACGCCGACAGCCTGGCGACCTGGGTGGTGCCCGCGCTCGCCGCAACAGTGGGGCTGCTCTACGAGATCGTGCTCGACGACCAGCACCATTCCGCCGACTGGCTGATCCGCGGCGAGGTCTCGGCCGCGATCGCCGCGCGCGCGGCGCCGGTGCAGGGCTGCGACGCGGTAGCGCTGGGCACGCTGCGCTACGTCGCGGTTGCCAGCCCGGCCTTCGCGGCGCACTGGTTCCCGGACGGCCCGACGGCCGAGGCGCTGGCACGCGCGCCGGCCCTGTCCTTCAATGCCAAGGATCGGCTCCAGTCCGACTGGACCGAGCGCGCGGTCGGCCGGCGCGTGGTGCTGCCGACGCATTACCTTCCCTCGTCGACCGCCTTCGTCGAGGCGGCCCTCCTCGGCCTTGGCTGGGGGCTGAATCCCGAGATGCTCACCCGCGAGCCCCTCGCCGACGGCCGCCTCGTTGCGCTCTCCCACCTCGGGGTGGAGACCCCACTCAGCTGGCATTGGAATCGCCTGATGGCCCCGGCGCTCGCGCCTCTGACCCAGGCGATCCGCCAGGCTGCCGCACGGGTTCTTGAACCGCCGGCCCCGACCCCCAGATGAAGGGAACGGCCCAAGGAGGACCGCAGCGCATTCTGAGACCCCTGTTTCTCGCCTTCACCCTTTCCCTCCCAGCCGCCGCGCAAGCCGATGACGAGGCCGAATGTCGCGGCGATGTCCGGCCCGAGTGCCTTCTCGCCCTGGCTTCGGCAGAGGCGCTTCATGTTGCAGAAAGGCCGAACGTCCTAATCGCGGACC
>JBNLCA010000337.1:0-4228 GCA_050303575.1 Paracoccaceae bacterium | reverse complement strand
GTCGAAGGTGCAAAGATCGTCCCGGTGGCTCCAGAGCGCGTCCTCGACGTCGAACGGGATGGCGCCGAACCGGTCGGCGACCAGCGCGACCTCGGCGTGCGGAACGTAAAGGAAGCGCGCGTCCGGATCGACGAAACGGCGTATCAGCCACGGGCAGGCGATGCGGTCGATCTTGGGCCGGTGGCGCGTGACCCAAAGGCGGGACTCGGGGAGTTTCGCTACCGGGATCGCCGGCAGCCCGGCCGCCGCCCATGCCAGCGTCCCGCCTTCGAGGGTCTCGGCCTCGACGCCCTCGGCGCGCAGCCAGGCCGCGGCGCCGTGGCTCAGCTTCCCGCCCTTCTGGCAGGCAACCACCACGCGCCGCCCGCGCAAACCGTCCGCCGCCGCCCCGACCTCGCGGTGTGCCAGGCGCCGCGCGGTCGGGATCAGGACGGGGTCCGCATCGAAATCCTCGTCGCTGCGGACATCCAGGACGACCGGCGCCTCGGGCGTGCCGATCAAACGGAAGAGCTGGTCGGGCGTGATCTCGGAGAAGGCCATCTTGGGGCACCCCTTTCCTCGGAATGGGATGCGACCCTTGGGCCTGAGCCTCACGGGGCGGTCGCGTCGTCCCCTTGGCGCGATCCTAGACGGTCCGCCGATGCAGGTCCATGCCTCTCTGCTCAAGTCCGACCGGAAGCGCGCGCGTCAGGTCGGCGCGGGCCTTTCGGCAGCATCCCTTCGCTCGGTTGTTCCAGGTGGCCGGCGCGGTCCGTGCCGGCAGGGGGCTCTGCCCCCGCCGCCTTCGGCGTCTCCCCCGGAGTATTTCTGCACAAGGAAGGACCGACCCTCCAGTCGCTCTTTTGGTCTCAAATATTCTCGGGGGTGAGCCCGGTACGGGCGAGGGGGCAGACAGCCCCGTGCCGAGCGCAGCGAGGCCACCGAAAGACGCTCTCGTTCGCCCCTCAGATCGAGAGGCGGACGCCCTGGGTGCCACGCTCGCGGTAGGGCGTGGTGTTGTAATGCGCCCGGTAGCATTTCGAGAAGTGCGAGGGCGAGGCGAAGCCGCAGGCCAGCGCGACGTTGATCACGCTCATGTCGGTCTGCATCAGCAGGTTCCGCGCCTTCTGCAGGCGCAGTTCCATGTAATAGCGTTTCGGCGAGCGGTTGAGATAGCGCCGGAAGAGCCGCTCGAGCTGCCGCGTCGACATGCCGACATCCTCGGCCAGCGTCGCCGGGCTGATCGGCTCTTCCAGGTTGTGCTCCATCATCTGGATCACCTGGCTCAGCTTGGGATGCCGCACCCCGATCCGCGTCGGGATCGAAAGGCGCGGCGTGTCCTGGTCGGTGCGGATCGAGGAATAGATCAGCTGGTCGGCAACCACGCTCGCCAACTCCTCGCCGTGATCCTGCGCGATGATCTTCAGCATCAGGTCGATCGACGAGGTGCCGCCGGCGGTCGTGTAGCGGTTGCCGTCCATCACGAAGACCGACTTGGTCAGCGTCACGTCCTCGAACTCTTCGGAGAAACTGTCCTGGTTCTCCCAGTGAATGGTCGCCTTCTTGCCATCCAGCAGGCCCGCCACGGCGAGCGAATGCGACGCGGTGCAGAGGCCGCCGATGGTGGTGCCCTTCCGTGCCTCGCGCCTCAGCCACGAGACCAGCCGCTTGGTCGTCGCCTCGCGCACGTCGATGCCGCCGCAGACCAGGATCACGTCCTCGCGGTTCACCTCAGTGAGGTCGATGTCGAGCTTGAAGGCGGTGCCGTTCGAGCACGACACCGCGTCGCCGCCCTCGCCCGCGAGCTGCCAGGTGTAGAGCTTCTTGCCCGACATGCGGTTGGCGATGCGCAGGCATTCGATCGACGAGGCGAAGCACAGCATGGTGAAGCGGTCGAGAAGGACGTAGACGTAGTTCCGCGGCTTCTTGCCGGGATCCTTCACTTCGACGAGGAAGTCCTTGTCCAGCATAGGGTCGCGACCTCCACCGCGACAGCAAAGCGAAATCAGGAATCGGACCGCCGCGCAAGAGGCGCCGCACGAAAGCGACCATTTCGCGTCGCAAATACTGGCCCTCAGGGCCTCATTGCCCGTTGGCAGGGCCGATTCGCCGCCCTATAAGCGCGGTCTCACTGACGGGAGAGAGACCATGACCAAGGGCTGGCAGAAAAGCGACTGGCGGGCGAAGCCCCGGGTGCAGATGCCGGACTATACCGATCCGGCGGCGCTGAACACGGTCGAGGCGCAACTGGCGAAGTATCCGCCCCTGGTCTTCGCCGGCGAGGCGCGGCGGCTGAAGCGTGCGCTCGCCCAGGTGGCCGAGGGCAAGGCGTTCCTCCTGCAGGGCGGCGACTGCGCCGAGAGTTTCGGCGAATTCTCGGCCGACCTCATCCGCGACACGTTCAAGGTGATGCTGCAGATGGCGGTCGTGCTGACCTACGGCGCCAAGGTGCCGGTGGTGAAGGTCGGCCGGATGGCCGGCCAGTTCGCCAAGCCGCGCTCGGCCGCGACCGAGACGGTGGGCGGGGTGGAACTGCCGTCCTACCGCGGAGACATCGTCAACGGCTTCGACTTCACGCCCGAGGCGCGGGTGCCCGATCCGGCGCGGATGCTGCAGGCCTACACCCAGGCCGCCGCCACGCTGAACCTTCTGCGCGCCTTCTCGTCGGGGGGCTTTGCCGACATCCACCGCGTCCATGCCTGGACGCTGGGCTTCACCGAGGGCGCCGAGGCCGAGCGCTACCGCGAGATGTCGAACCGGATCTCGGACGCGCTCGATTTCATGACCGCCGCCGGGGTGAACGGCGAGAGCAACCACGAGCTGGCGACCGTCGACTTCTATACCAGCCACGAGGCGCTGCTGCTGGAGTACGAGGAGGCGCTCGCCCGCGTCGACTCGACGACCGGCATCCCTGTCGCGGGCTCGGGCCACATGATCTGGATCGGCGACCGGACGCGCCAGCCCGACGGCGCCCATGTCGAGTTCGCGCGCGGCGTGCAGAACCCGATCGGGCTGAAATGCGGACCGTCGCTGACCTCGGATGACCTGAAACAGCTGATGGCGCGGCTGAACCCGGAGAACGAGGCCGGGCGGCTGACGCTGATCGCCCGCTTCGGCGCCGGCAAGGTCGAGGCCAACCTGCCGCGCCTGATCAAGGCGGTCGAGGAGGAGGGCGCGAAGGTCGTCTGGTCCTGCGATCCGATGCACGGCAACACGATCAAGTCGGCTTCGGGCTACAAGACCCGGCCGTTCGATTCGGTTCTGCAGGAGGTCCGCGAGTTCTTCGACATCCACAATGCCGAGGGCACGATCCCGGGCGGCGTGCATTTCGAGATGACCGGCAAGGACGTGACCGAATGCACCGGCGGTCTGCGCGCGGTGACCGACGAGGATCTGTCCGACCGCTACCACACCGCCTGCGATCCGCGGCTGAACGCGTCGCAATCGCTGGAGCTGGCCTTCCTCATCGCCGAGGAAATCTCGGAGCGGCGGGCGACGGCGCGGGCCAAGGCGGCCGAGGGCTGAGCGGTCCGGTGCGGGGGCGCCGGCTCCCGCCCGCCTCGGCGGCCGAGCCTTGCTCGGCCACGTCGGCCGGCGGGCCCGGCCTCGCTGCGCTCGGCAGGTGAAGGGGGCTGTCTGCCCCCTCTTGAGCCTGCGGCTCAATTCACCCCCGACAGTATTTGAAACTCGGGGAAGGACGGGGAAGGGCGATGAGCGAATATCATGATCCCGAGACGGAGGGTGCCCAGATGGCGTTCGACGGGCGCATGTCCTACGGCGACTATCTCCGGCTCGAGGCGATCCTCGGCGCGCAGCGGCCGCTCAGCGGCGCGCATGACGAGATGCTGTTCATCATCCAGCACCAGACGTCGGAACTGTGGAAGCGGCTGGCGCTGCACGAGCTCGGCGCGGCGCGGGAGGCAATCGCGGCGGACCGGCTGCAACCGGCCTTCAAGATGCTGACGCGGGTGGCGCGTATCTTCGAGCAGCTGAACGGCGCGTGGGACGTCCTCAGGACGATGACACCGGCGGACTACACCGCGTTCCGCGAGGCGCTGGGCCAGTCCTCGGGCTTCCAGAGCCACCAGTACCGGCTGATCGAGTTCGCCGTGGGCAACCGCAACCGGGCGATGGCGCGGCCGCATGCGCACCGGCCCGAGCTTGCCGCGGCGTTGGAAGCCGAACTGGCGCGGCCCTCGCTCTACGACGTGGCTCTGCGCGCGCTGGCGCGGTCCGGCGTGGCGGTGCC
>JBNLCA010000336.1:0-9211 GCA_050303575.1 Paracoccaceae bacterium | reverse complement strand
GTGTCGCCCGAGACAAGATCCCAGGCCGATACGACGAGCTCATTGCCTTCGCGCAGCACCTCGGAATGCGGAAGCCCGCCCGTCGCGATGATGACCGCATCGGGCGCATCCGCCCGAACCATCTGGTCGTCTGCGAGGCTGTTGAAGCGGAACGTCACGCCGAGCCGCGTGCATTCGGCCATGCGCCAGTCGATGATCGATCTCAACTCCTGTCGCCGCTTCTGGAGCGCCGCCAGCCGCACCTGCCCGCCCGGCGCGTCCGCCGCCTCGTGGACGATCACCTCGTGGCCGCGTTCGCCCGCGACGCGGGCGGCTTCCAGGCCCGCCGGTCCGGCACCGACGATGACGACGCGCCGGCATACTGGGGCCTTGGCGATGGCGTGCGGCTGTTCCAGTTCGCGCCCGGACGAAGGGTTATGGATGCAGTGCGCCATGCCGCCCTGGTAGATCCGGTCGAGGCAGTAGTTCGCGCCGACGCAGGGGCGGATACGGCCCTCCTCGCCGGCGATGACCTTGGCGAGGATGTGCGGATCGGCGATGTGGGCGCGGGTCATGCCGACCATGTCGAGCTTTCCGCTGGCGATGGCGTGGCGCGCGGTCGCCACGTCCGGGATGCGCGCCGCGTGGAAGGTCGGGAACTTCGTCTCGGCCCGGATCTCGCCCGCGAAATCGAGATGCGGCGCCGAGGCCATGCCCTGCACCGGGATTACCCCGGTCAGCGCCGCGTCGGTCTCGATATGTCCGCGGATGACATTCAGGAAATCGACGAGGCCCGAGGCTTTCAGCCGCCGCGTGATCTCCATCCCGTCATCCTTGGTCAGCCCGCCCGCGACCTGTTCGTCGGCGACATAGCGGATGCCGACGATGAAGTCCGTCCCGACCCGCTCGCGGATCGCGCGCAGGACGTCGAACGAGAACCGCATCCGGTTCTCGAGGCTGCCGCCGTAAGCGCCGTCAAGCTCGTTCGTCAGCGGCGACCAGAAGGCATCCATCAGGTGGCCGTAGGATTCGAGCTCGATCCCGTCGAGTCCCGCCGCCTTCATCCGCTCGGCCGCGTCGGCGTAGTCGCGGGTGATGCGCGCGATGTCCCAATCCTCGACCGGCTTCGGGAAAGCCCGGTGCGCCGGCTCGCGCGCGTATCCGGCCGACACCACCGGCAGCCAGTCGCCGGTGTCCCAGCGCGTGCGCCGGCCGAGATGCGTGAGCTGGATCATCACCGCCGCGCCGTGGGTGTGGCATTCGTCCGTCAGCTCGCGCAGCCAGCCGACCACCTCGTCCTTGTAGGCGAGGATGTTGTTGAAGGCCGGGGCCGAGTCCCGCGCGACCGAGGCCGAGCCCGCCGTCATCGTCAGCGCCACGCCCGCCTTCGCCCGCTCGGCATGGTAGGCACGGTAGCGCGCCTTCGGCATCCCGTCCTCGGCATAGGCGGGCTCGTGGCTGGTGATCATCACCCGGTTGCGCAGGGTCAGGTGCTTCAGCCGGTAGGGCTCAAGAAGCGGATCGTCGCGCATCAGTAGGGGTTCTTCGGCCCGCGGTCGGACGACAGGGATTGCTGACGTCGCTCGACCAGGAGTTCGATCGCGTCGGCGAGGTGTTCCTCGGCGATGTTGTAGTCGCCGCGTTCGACGCGGATCCGGTGCGCCTCGATCATCACGTCGGCGTGGCGGCATCCCTCGGGCGGCTCGAACCGGTAGGACGCGAGCTCGATGAGCAGGCCCAGCGGATCGTTGAAGTAGATCGAGTCCATGAAGCCCCGGTCCTTCGGCCCCGAATGCTTGATCCCCCGAGCGTCGAGCCGTTTCACCGTCTGCCGGAAC
The DNA here is from genome assembly GCA_050303575.1 of Paracoccaceae bacterium. GTDB lineage: Bacteria > Pseudomonadota > Alphaproteobacteria > Rhodobacterales > Rhodobacteraceae > JBNLCA01. The sequence goes on along the minus strand of JBNLCA010000336.1, from coordinate 7,394 downwards.
GTCGCCTGGCTGACGGAAAAGGCGATGTGGTGAACCGCGCCGATGTCTGTCGAGGTGCGGGTCGGGTCGGGCTTGCGGTCCTCGTTGGTGAAGATCGTGATCAGCCGCCCGTCGCCCGGGTCGAAATAGAGATGGCCCTGGTTCGGGTCGTCGAGGTTCGGCTGGTCGAAGATGAAGGGCATGCCCAGAACGCCCTCCCAGAAGTCGATCGAGGTCTGCCGGTCGGCGCCGACGAGGGTGATGTGGTGAACGCCTTGGGTCTGGAGTTTGCGGATCTCGTTCGTGCCGGACATGCGGGCCTCCCTCTGTGTCGCCTCGTGCGCCCCGCACAGAATGGTTCCCCGCGCGCCGGCGTCAAGGCGCGCGCGGGCAGGCGCCAGCGGCGCCCGCACTGCGCTGCGGGACCAATTCCCCTGCGTCCTCAATCGCTTGACGACCATGCCACCGCGTCCGCCGAACCCGCGATTGAGCCTTGTATTTCTTGCACCTGTGCTGGTAGACCCGTCGGCGGAGTGGTGGCCGAGTGGTCGAAGGCACACCCCTGCTAAGGGTGCAGACGGGAAACCGTCTCGAGGGTTCGAATCCCTTCCACTCCGCCACACTTCATTGAATTTAAAATAATCGTTCACTTCGCCGCGACTTCCCAACATTGGACCCAACAAAGGGGAAAGCCTTGCCAAGAGGGCACTGTCAGAAGAACTTGGCTTGAGGCGGGGCAGGGTGGGCGGATAGCTTGTGCACATGACCAAACGCTCGCCTTTCAGGTACTTCAAGACCAGCCCCGAGATCATTCGCCTGGCGCTCATGCTCTACGTCAGGTTCCCGCTCTCGCTCCGGAACGTCGAGGACCTGCTCAACGAACGTGATGTCGGTGTCAGCCACGAGACTGTCCGGTTCTGATGGCAAAGGTTCGGTCCGATGGTTGCGTCCGAGATCCGGAAACGCCGGATCGAGGGAATGCGGTCGAGCCGCTGGCGCTGGCACCTCGACGAGATGCTCGTGAAGATCAACCGTGAGCGGCACTACCTTTGGCGTGCCGTGGATCACGAAGGCGAGGTGCTGGAGAGCTATGTGACAAGGACCCGGGACCGAAAGGCTGCGCGCGAGTTCCTGAGGAAAGTAATACGCAGGCACGGTCGACCTGAAGCAATCGTGACGGACAGGCTTCCATCCCACGGCGCCGCACTCAGAGACCTTGGTGCCGACGGTTGGCAGGAAGCCGGTCGCTGGCGCAACAATCGAGCTGAGAACGCGCACCTGCCGTTCCGCCGACGCGAGCGGGCGATGCTCCGGTTCCGGCGAATGCGAAGCCTCCAGTTGTTCGCCGCGGTCCACGCCTCCGTCTCGAACCACTTCAACCAGGACCGCAGCCTCTCCAGCCGACCGCACTTCAAGGACAATCGCGCCGCTGCTCTCGCCGAGTGGCGCTGCCTCTGAGCGGCATCAAGGACAGTGCGCCTGTCCTGGCGGAGACCAGATCGGATTCGTCTGACAGCACCATCGTGATCAATCACTGGCTCAGGCAGTACAACCACAGCGGACCGCACCAGGCACTCAACATGCGCCCGCCAGTCCCGGAAACCATATTAGGGAAAGCTCAGATTAGCGGCTCAGAGACAGGGGGCTGGACAGGTCTATCTGGCGTTCTTTGACAGATAGGCCACGGCTAGGGCGACGGTTGCGATCTGCGGGTAGTCGGCCTCGGGAATGCCGACGCCGTACCTTTCGTGCAATGCCGTGACCAAGTTCAGCACATCCATCGAATCGAGTTCCAGATCCTCCTGGATATGGTCGTCATCCCCCACGGTCGCGGGATCGATATCCGGCGCGATACGGGTCAGTTCCTCCAGATAGCCGCTGCGATAGTCTGTGTCGGTCATAGGGCCTCCGGATCTTGCATGAGGGTTTCGAACGCGTCGATGAAGCGCGCCACCTGCCGCCCGTCGCTCACGCGGTGATCGGCGGAAATGGTCAGCGTGACGACGGTGCGGGGCACCACCGCGCCGTCCACGACCCATGGTCGCACATGCGGCGCGCCGATACCGACAAGCGCGACCTGCGGCGGGAAGATCACGCCGGTCATCGCCTCGGCCCCGGTCTCGCCCAGGCTCGACACCGTGATCGTGCCTTCGGTCATCTCCGAACTGCGCAGCCGACCCGCCCTGGCGCGCGTCACCAGATCGCGCATCCCGGCCATCGTCTGATCGAGGTCCAGCGACAGCACGTCCTTCAGCGCCGGCGCCACCAGCCCGCCGCCGCGGAGCGCGACCGCGACGCCGATGTTGACGGCCTCGGAGGGCCGGAAGGCGCCGTCGGTATAATGGCCATTCATTACCTTGACCTTGGCGGCCGCAAGGGCCGTCGCACGCACGAAGAGGGCGCCGAGAAGCAGGCGCTCGGTCGGGGGAAGGTCGGCGTTCCGTGCGGTCAGGACGTCGATGGCGGTCTGCACGTCGATGGTCTCGGACAGGTAGAAATGCGGAATCGTCTGTTTGGCCCGGGTCATCGCGGCGGCGATGGCCTTGCGCATCTCCTCGATCGGCGAGCCGGCTTTCGCGGCGGTCGGGGCACGTGCGGCGGCCGGTTTCGCATGGCCCTCGACGTCATCGAGAACGATGACGCCGCCCGGTCCGGTGCCCTCGATCGTGCTCAGATCGACACCGAGTTCGTGCGCCCGGACGCGCGCCGCGGGGGAGGCCGCATGGGTCGGCATCGGTGGCGCGGCGGCAGACGGCGTGGCGGCAGGCGGCGTGGCGGTAGACGGCGTGGCGGTGGACGGGGCGGGCGCCGCGGATGCAGGCACCGGTTCGGGAGGCTTTGCGGCTTCCGGCGCCGGTTCCGCTCGCGGTGTGGCTTCGGGTGGCGCCTCGCCCTCGCCGAGGATCACCGCGAGCGGCGCCCCGACCGGCAGCTCTTCGCCCAACTGGGCGATGAGCTCGTGCACCGTACCGGACTCGAACACCTCGATCTCGATTGCGCCCTTCTGGGTCTCGACCGCGGCGACTGTGTCGCCGCGCGCGACCGTGTCGCCCGGCTTGACCAGCCATTCGACCAGCTTGCCCGCCTCCATGTCGGCGCCAAGCGACGGCATCTTGAAGACGCCCATGCCTCAGCGTCCCATCAGCGCCTTGACGGCGGCGACGATGGCCGGCGTCTGCGGGATCGACGCATCTTCGAGGTGCTTGGCATAGGGGATCGGCACTTCTTTCGAGCAGACCCGTGCCACCGGCGCGTCGAGCGACCAGAGCGCCTGTTCCATGATCCGCGCCGAGATCTCGGCGGAGAGCGAACCCGACCGCCAGCCTTCGTCCACGATCAGCGCGCGGCGGGTCTTGCCGACAGACGCCATGATCGTCGCGTCGTCGAGCGGCCTGAGTGTGCGCAAGTCGATCACCTCAGCATCGATGCCGTCGCCGGCCAGCGCCTCGGCCGCATCCAGTGTCTTGTAGAGCGATCCGCCGTAGGTGATCAGGCTAATGTCGGTGCCGACGCGCCGCACGGCGGCTTTGGCGATCTCGACTGCGCCGGCCGCCTCGTCGATCTGGCCGGTACGGTTGTAGAGCATGACATTTTCGAAGATCAGAACCGGGTCCGGGTCCTGCAGCGCCGTCCAGAGCATCCCGCGCGCGTCCTCGAGTGTCGCCGGTGCCAGCACCCTGAGGCCGGGGATGTGCGCGTACCAGCCTTCGAGGCTGTGCGAATGCTGGGCCGCCAGTTGCTTGCCCGCGCCCGTAGCCAAGCGGATAACCAGGGGCACGCCGAACTGGCCGCCCGACATATGCCGGATCGTGGCGGCGCTGTTCATGATCTGGTCGAGCGCCAGAAGCGAGAAGTTCACCGTCATCAGCTCGACGATCGGGCGCATCCCGGCGGCAGCCGCGCCGACCCCGGCACCGGTGAAGCCCGATTCCGCAAGCGGTGTATCGCGGATGCGGTCCTCGCCGAATTCCGCCATCAACCCCTTCGAGACGGCATAGCAGCCGCCATAGGCGCCGACATCCTCACCCATCAGGAACACGCGCTCGTCGCGGATCATCGCATCGCGAATCCCCTGCTTGACGGCCTCGCGGTAGGTCATCTCGACTGTCTTGCCCGAGGGCGCGGGCGCGTCCGGCGGTTCGGGCTGCGGCCCGAGGAGGTTGACCGAAAGGTTCTCCACCGGTTCCCACGTCCCGCTTTCGGCAAACTCGACCGCCTCGGCGATCTCGGCGTCCACGCGCGCCTCGATCTCGGCGACGTCGCTTTCGTGGATCAGTTTGCTCTCCAGAAGCCAGGTCTGGAAGCGCACGATCGGTCCCTTCTTGCGCCAGAGCTCGACCTCGGATTTCTCGCGGTAGAGCTGCGAGTCGAACATCGAATGCGCCCGGAAGCGGTAGGTCTGGCATTCGAGGAACATCGGCCGGCCGGTTTCGCGGATATAGGTCAGCGCGCGGAGTGCGGCGACCTCGACATCGACCACATTCATGCCGTCTACCGTCTCGGCATTGATGCCGTAGGACTGCGCCTTGACGCGGATGTCGGTCTGAGACTCGTAGCGCTTGAGCGCGGTGCCCATCGCGTAACCGTTGTTCTCGCAGACGAAGAGAACCGGCAGATCCCAGAGCTCGGCCAGGTTGACGGTCTCGTGGAACTCGCCTTCAGCCACCGCGCCGTCGCCGAAGAAACAGACGGTCACGCGGTCCTCGCCGCGCATCCTGTCGGCCAATGCCAGCCCGCCGGCCAGCGGCAGGCCGCCGGCGACGATGGCGTTCCCGCCGAAGAACTCGCGCTCGGCATCGAAGAGGTGCATCGAGCCGCCGCGCCCGCCGGAACAGCCCTCGGCCTTGCCGTACATCTCGGCCATGACGGTGGTCATCGGTGTACCGCGGACCAGCGCGTGGCCGTGTTCGCGGTACGTGGCGACGACCCGGTCCTTGGACGTAAGGACGGGGATCACGCCGGCGGCGATCGCCTCTTCCCCGTCATAGAGATGAAGGAAGCCGCGGATCTTTTCCTGGGTGTAGAGTTCGGCGCATTTGTCCTCGAACTTGCGGATGCGGATCATGTGGCCGAGAAGCGCCAGCACATGGCTCCTGTCGAGGTGGGGTTTGTCGATCACACTCATGTCTCGTCCGTCTCAAGCGTGGAGATGTCACCCTCGGGCAGGCCCAATTCGCGCGCCTTCAGAAGACGGCGCATGATCTTGCCGGAACGGGTCTTGGGAAGCGTATTGCGGAAGACGACCTCGCGCGGCGCGACGGCGGGACCGAGCTTCTTGCGGGCGTGGCCGCGTATCTCGCGTTCGAGCTCTTCGGAGGGCTGGTAGCCCGGGTTCAGCGTGACGTAGGCCTTCACGACCTCGCCCGCAGTCTCGTCCGGCACGCCGATGACGCCGGCCTCGGCGACCGCCTCATGCTCGATCAGCGCGCTTTCCACCTCGAACGGGCCGATCAGGTGGCCGGACGTCTTGATCAGGTCGTCTGCGCGACCGACAAACCAGAAATAGCCGTCTGCGTCGCGCATCGCGAGGTCGCCGGACAGATACCAGCCGTCGACGAAGCACTTGTCGTAGCGTGCCTGCTCGTGGAGGTAGGCCCGCATCATCGAGGGCCAGCCCGGCCGCAGTGCCAGTTCGCCGATCTTGCCGGCGCCCTGTTCGTGCAGCCTGCCGTCCTCGCGTTCGACGATCCCTGCCTCGATGCCGGGCATCGGCTTGCCCATTGAGCCGGGCTTGACCGTCATGCCGGGGCGGTTCGCGATCATGATCCCGCCGGTCTCCGTTTGCCACCAGTTGTCGTGGAACGGCTGACCGAAGACCTTCTCGCTCCAGATCACGGCCTCGGGGTTGAGCGGCTCGCCGACGCTGGCGAGAAACCGGAGCGAGGAGAAATCGTAGGGCTTGGCCGCCTCGTCCCCGGCCCGCATCATCATCCGGATCGCCGTGGGTGCAGAGTACCAGACCTCGACCTTCTCCGTCTGGATCGTGTCGTACCATCGCTCGAGGTCGAATTCGGCCTCGTCGATGATCATCGTCACCCGGTTCACCAGGGGCGCGATGATGCCGTAAGAGGTGCCGGTGACCCAGCCGGGATCGGCCGTGCACCAGTAGACCGTTCCAGGCGTCAGCCCCAGTGCCACCCGGCCCGAATAGGCGTGGTAGAGCACCGCGTTGTGGACATGGACCGCGCCCTTGGGCTTGCCGGTCGTCCCCGAGGTGAAGTGGATCAGCGCCGGGTCCTCGGCCCCGGTCGGCACGGTCTCGAAGTCGGGCGCGGCGGCGTCGAGCGCCGGGCCCAGCGCCACGCATCCTTCCGGCGCGGTGTCGCCGAGGATGAGAACCAGCTTCAGGCTGGAAATCTGGTCGCGCCAGGCGGCGATCTTGCGCTTGTAGATCTCGGAGGTCGTGACGAGAACGTTGGCGCTTCCGATCTCCATCCGAGTCCTGATCGGTTCCGGCCCGAAGGCGGCAAAGAGCGGCGTGAAGATCAGCCCCGCCTTCAGCGTGCCCATCGCACAGCCGTAGAACTCGGGTACCCGCCCCATCAGGGCGAAGACACTGTCGCCGCGCCTCAGGCCGTGCGCGTGCAGAACGTTGGCGAACTGTCCCGCCATTACGTTCATGTCCGCATAAGTGATCTCGCGCCTCGTACCGTCCTTGCCCAGCCACCGGATCGCGGTTTCGCCGCCGTGCCCCTGCGCAACATGCCGGTCGAGTGCTTCGTAGGCGATGTTGAAACCGCCGTTCAGACCGTCGACGAGCTTGCGGGCCTCGGCCCAGGGGTCACCCGAAGTCGCACCATCCGGCGCCGTTCCAACCGGGTTTGAACGAACCTGCGACGGCGCCTGTGCACCTTCCTGTGCCATGGCAGTCCTCCCGGTAAGAAGTCTGACAGGTGGCAAACCCGGGTGATATGATGCAGATCAACTCGCCTGCGGAGGGCGCCGCTTCCCCGGCGTGTTCAGGTTCGCTTCGGCCCACCGCCGGGCAGAGTCAGAGGTCATAGCCTTCGCGCAGCTGGGGCATTCAGACGCGCTGACCGCCCAGAATCTTGGTGAAGGCGCCCATCGCCTTGTCTTCGCCATGGACCAGGAAGGTGATCTCGGGCCTGCCAGTCCGCGCGTGCCAGTCCTTCAGGTCGCTTCGACCGGCATGGGCCGAGAATCCGTTGATTGTGTGGATGCGGGCACGGATCGGGTTCTGGTCGCCGAAAAGCTTCACCGGCACTGTCAGAGGAACGCGGCTTGAGGCGGTGCATGCCGCTTCTCCGATGCTGCCAGACAGCATCTCGCGGGATAGACGGCCGAGTCCGTCGACTCGCAGGCGCATGTTGAGCCCGTCCACGCCGATATCGACCCGCTCCACCAACAGCGCCACGACGCGGGCATGTTCGGCAGGAAACAGCTCGTCCCAAACC
>JBNLCA010000335.1:0-6457 GCA_050303575.1 Paracoccaceae bacterium | reverse complement strand
TTCGAGACGCTGGCCGAGAACCTGGTCGCGCAGAACCGCACGCACGGCAAGCACGCGATCACCGTCTGGTGCTCGGGGCCCGCCTTCGCCGAGCGGCGGACCAGCTTCCTCGGTGCCGAGCTGCGCTATCTTCCGTTCCGCGCCAACGGCGCGGCGAGCGTGCCCTACGACATGCTGTCGCTTCTCCTCGCCGCATGGCGGCGGAACGACGCGGCGCTGCTTTTGGGCGTCTCGGGCGCCATCGCGCTGCCGCTCGTCCGGCTGGTCTCGCCCATGCGGATCGTCACCAATGTCGACGGGCTGGAATGGAAGCGGCAGAAGTGGGGGCCCCTGGCGCGGGGGTTCCTGCGTTTTTCGGAACGGATGGCGGTGCGGTTCTCGCACGACGTGATCGCCGACAATCCCGCCATCGCCGACCATCTGCGCGCGGCCTACGGGCGGGACTGCCCGGTCATTCCCTACGGCGGCGAACATGCCGTCGAGGTCGAGCCGAAGCCCTTCACCCACGCACTGCCGCCGCGTTACGGCCTCGCGATCTCGCGGATCGAGCCCGAGAACAATGTCGAGGCGATCCTGAAGGCCTTCGCCAGGCGACCCGGCCTGCCGCTCGTCTATTTCGGCAACTGGGACGAGACGCGGCACGGCCGGCATCTCAAGCTGCGCTTTTCCGAGGTGCCGCATCTGCATCTTCTGCCGGCCGAGCACGACCAGGGCCGTCTTCGCACGCTGCGCGAGGAGGCCGAGATCTACGTCCACGGCCATTCGGCCGGCGGCACCAACCCGTCGCTGGTCGAGGCGATGCATTTCGGCCGGCCCGTGGCGGCCTTCGACTGCGCCTTCAACCGGAACACGACGGGGGATCAGGCGCTTTACTTCACCGGTGCCGAGGGATTGGGCGAGGTGCTGGACGGCCTTACCTCCGAGACGGCCACACGGGTCGGCGCCGCGATGCGCGAGATCGCCCGCGAAAGGTACCTCTGGGCCCCGGTGGCCGAGCGCTACTTCGCGCTGCTGACCGGAAGTGAGAACGCCGAGACAGCCTGAGCCCGGCGGGCGGCGTTCCCAAGGGCCGACACCCAGCCCTGCCGACGTGGCGCCAGTAACGTGCCTTCCGCTTCCGCGGCGCGGTCAGGCGGCAGGACAGCAGAGACGCGGCGCCGGAATCGCTTGCAAGTCCGATTGGTCCGCTTTGATCCCTAAGTGACAGTCTCCGGCATCTTGGTGAGTGTCTGCTCAGCTCGAGTTCGTTGACATTTCATCCTGTCCAGTTGTTTTTTTGAGAAACGCGCAAACGGGGGGCGGATGCCACGGTTTCAGGAGCCCGACACTTTCGCGGCACTCGAAAAACGCGAGTGGGCGAAATCCGACGTAGCTCAATCCTATGCGAAAGTGTTTGCTAAGGCCGCCGACATGGTTGTCCCCTCCTTGGTTGCGGCGGTCGGAGCACGGCCTGACATCGCTGTGCTTGACCTTTGTTGCGGTCACGGCAACGTGTCGGCTGGTCTCGTCAAGGCTGGCGCACGGGTGACGGGCCTGGATTTCTCACCTGCCATGCTCAAGATGGCCCGGGCCGCCGTGCCCGAGGCCCAGTTTGTCGAAGGCGACGCCATGTCTCTCAGCTTCGAGGATCAGACCTTTGACGCTGTGACAATCGGTTTTGGGATGCCGCATGTTCCGGACCCACCGAAAGTTGTTGCTGAGGCGCGCCGCGTTCTACGTCACGGCGGCCGATTGGCGTTCTCAGTTTGGTGTGGACCTGAGGTCGATACTGCCCTTGGCTATGTTTTTGGCGCCATTGCTCAACGCGGGGCGTCAGACGTTGCCTTGCCACCGGGCCCCGGAGCAAATGACTATGCTGATCCCAGGATAGCCTTTCCCGTGCTGGAGCAGGCTGGATTTACAGATTGCCGTCAATCCACAGTCGCTTCGATGTGGCGGGTCACTGATCCCGGTGCGCCATATGATTTCTTTCTTGAGGGAACGGCTAGAGGCGGTGCTCTGTTGCGCCCGCAACCCGCAGAGAATGCGGTAGCGATACGAGCAGCGGTCGTTTCAAAGGTGCTGGAAAAGCACGGGTCGGGACCTGAATGGGACGTGCCAATTCCTGCAGTCGTGACTGTTGCGACAGCAGTGTAGTCAGCCTTCGCGAAGCGGGCCCGTCATCCAAGCAGTCATTGCAGCTCGAAACCATAATGGCCGTATTGTCCGCACAGCCGACCAACACACTCGGAGCCCCCGCATACGCAGGGTTTGACCCGCCCCTACCCCTCGACCGCCAGGAACCGGACGTCCCGGCCGGGCAGGATCGCGGCCGCCGTCAGACGGCCGGTGAAGACGGCGCCGGTGTCGACCGCCACCCGGCCGCCGGCCGCGGCCGGGGTTTCGACGATCGTGTGGCCGTGCAACACCCACTGGCCGTCGCGGCGCGGACGGCGGCCGAAGTCGGGATGCCCCCAGATCAGCACGTGCGCCTCCTGCGCGTCCATCGCGCGCGACGGGTCGGCGCCGGCATGGACGGCCCAGACGTCGCCGCACCTGAGGCTCACCGGCAGCGACCTCAGCCAGGTCTCCATCCCCTCGGGCATCGCGTTGCGCAGCTCCTCGCTCATCCGTGCAAGTACCGCCTCGGGCGCATTCGCCGGCAAGGGCGCCAGCCCGAAACTCGCCAGCGTCTCGCGCCCGCCGTTCGAAAGCCACAAGGGGCCGCGCCCGGGATTGTCGAGGAAGTCGAGCATCATCTGCTCGTGGTTGCCGCGCAGGCAGGTGACATGGTCCGGCTCGCCCAGCGCCAGATCGCCGAGGCGCGCCAGGACGTCGGCGCTTTCCGGTCCGCGGTCGACATAGTCGCCCAGGAAGACCACACGCGCGTCACCGGCGCCGCTTTCGACGATATGGCCGGCGATCCGGTGCAGCATCTCTTCGAGCAGATCGAGACGGCCGTGGATATCGCCCACCGCATAGAGCGGCACGTCAGGGCGCGGGCGCGAGGGTTTCGCGCCGCGAAGGCGGGAGAGGATGGATCGCATGGCGCCCTTATGCCCCGGCCCCGCGTGGGGCGACAAGGCCGAAAGGCTTGACAGACGGGGTGCTCGCGGTGAGTTTAGGCTGGAACATATAGTGAACATTACCGAGTCCCATGGCCCGTGATCCCGCCCCCTTCGCCGAGCTGTCGGCGCTCAGCAACTTCACCTTCCTCACCGGGGCGTCGCACCCCGAGGAATACATGGAGCGTGCCGCGCTGGCCGGTCTTCCGGCGCTGGCGGTGGCCGATGTCAACTCGGTCGCCGGCATTGTCCGCGCCCATACCGAGGCGCGCGAGATCGCCCGCTGGGTCCGCCTGCGCGCCGCGGCCGAGGCGAAGGACGGCCCGATCGGTCCGCCCGCGCCGCCGGGCCTGGCCGCCCCGGCCGGCTCGGCCGACATCGCCTGCGCGCCGCGCCTGCTTGCCGCCGCCCGGATCGTGCTCCGCGACGGCTTCACCGCGACCGCGCTACCCCGTGACCGGGCGGCCTGGAGCCGGCTCTGCCGGCTTCTCTCGGTCGGCCGGCTGCGGGCACCGAAGGGCGACTGCGACCTCGGCTTCGACGACCTCTTGGAATGGGGCGAGGGGATCGAGCTTCTCCTGCACCCGCCGCAACAGGCCCCGCTGCCACAAGCGCAGGCGGCGAAGGGCGGCGCGGGCGAATGGGCGCAACAGGCGCGCCGGCTGACGCGCCGCTTCCCCGGACAGGTCTCGCTGATGCTGGCACCCGCCTATGACGGCGCCGATCTGGCCCGCTTCGACCGGCTCGCGGCTCTGGCCCGCGACCTTGGCCTGCCCGCCGTCGCCTCGGCGCTGCCCGTCATGCATGTCGCCCGCCGCCGCCGGATGGCCGACGTCCTCACCGCCATCCGCACCGGCACCCGCGTCGCCGACCTCGGCCGCGCCGCCCAGCCCCATGCCGAGCAGCGCCTGCGCTCGGAGCCCGAGATGCTGCGCCTCTTCCGGGGCCACGAGGATGCCGTTCGCCGCGCCGGCGAGATCGCCGCGCGCCTCGCCTTCTCGCTCGACGAACTCAGCTACGAATACCCGTCCGAGGTCACCGACGGCGAAACCCCGGCCCGCCGCCTGCGCCGCCTCGCCGAGGCGGGACTGCGCGACCGCTACCCGCACGGCGTGCCCGAGAAATGCGCCGCCATGCTGGAGCATGAACTCACCCTCATCGGCAAGCTGAAGTACGAGCCCTATTTCCTCACCGTCCACGACATCGTCCAGTTCGCCCGCGGCGAGGGGATCCTCTGCCAGGGCCGCGGCTCGGCGGCGAACTCAATCACCTGCTATGCGCTCGGCGTCACCTCGGTCAGCCCCGAAGTCGGCACCATGGTCTTCGAGCGCTTCGTCTCCGAGGCGCGCAACGAACCCCCCGACATCGACGTCGATTTCGAGCACGAGCGCCGCGAGGAGGTGATCCAGCATATCTATGCCAGGTACGGCCGCCACCGCGCCGGCCTCTGCGCCACGGTGATCCACTACCGCGGCAAGCGGGCGATCCGCGAGGTCGGCAAGGCGATGGGCCTCAGCGACGACACGCTCGCCGCACTCGCCTCGCAGATCTGGGGCTACGGGGGCGCAGGCTCGCTGGAAGAGACGCGCCTGCGCGAGGTCGGGCTCGACCCCGCCGACCCGCACCTCGTCCGCACGATCGAGATCATCCGCGAGATCCAGGGCTTCCCGCGCCACCTCTCCCAGCATGTCGGCGGCTTCATCATCACCGAGGGACGGCTCGACGAACTCGTCCCGGTCGAGAACGCGACGATGGAGGACCGAACCGTCATCCCCTGGGACAAGGACGATATCGACAGCCTCAAGATCCTCAAGGTCGATATCCTGGCGCTCGGCATGCTCACCTGCCTGCGCAAGGCCTTCGACCTCGTCCGCCGGCAGCACGGCATCGACCTCACGCTCGACAACATCCCGCAGGAGGACGCACCGACCTACGAGATGCTGTGCAAGGCGGATTCGCTCGGCCTCTTCCAGGTCGAAAGCCGGGCGCAGATGAACTTCCTGCCAAGGATGAAACCGCGCACCTTCTACGACCTCGTCATCCAGGTGGCGATCATCCGGCCCGGCCCGATCCAGGGCGACATGGTCCATCCCTTCATCCGCCGCCGGAACGGCCAGGAGGATGTCGATTTCCCCTCCGATGCGCTCGGCGCGGTACTCAGGCGCACCCTCGGCGTGCCGCTCTTTCAGGAACAGGCGATGCAGATCGCCATCGTCGGCGCGGGCTTCTCGCCCGAGGAAGCCGACCGCCTGCGCCGCTCGCTCGCCACCTTCAAGAAACACGGGAGTGTCAGCGAGTTCGAGCACCGGTTCATGTCGGGGATGAAGAAGAACGGCTACGACGAGGATTTCGCCCGCCGCTGCTTTTCCCAGATCGAGGGGTTCGGCAGCTATGGCTTTCCCGAAAGCCACGCGGCCTCCTTCGCGCTTCTGGCCTATGCCTCGGCCTGGCTCAAGCGCCACCACCCGGCGATCTATGCCTGCGCGCTCCTGAACGCCCAGCCGATGGGCTTCTACGCGCCCGCCCAGATCGTGCGCGACGTGCGCGCCCACGGGGTCGAGGTGCGGCCGGTCTCGATCAACGCCAGCCACTGGGACAACGTGATCGAGCGAGGCGAGGACGGGCGGCTGGCGCTGCGCCTCGGCTTCCGCCAGCTCAAGGCGGTGGGCGAGGAGGACGGCGACTGGATCGCCGCCGCGCGCGGCAACGGCTACCAGACGGTCGAGGATGTCTGGCGCCGCGCCGGCCTCGGGCCCGATATCCTCACCGCGCTCGCCGAGGCGGACGCCTTCGCCGAGGCGGGCCTTCCCCGGCGCGAGGCGATCTGGGCCGCCCGCGCCATCGCCACGCCCGAGGAACTGCCGCTCTTCGCCGGCAGCCTCGAGGGCGAGGGGATCGTCGAACCGGCGGTCCACCTGCGCGCGCTGAGCGCGAACGAGGAGGTGGTCGAGGATTACCTCTCGGTACGCCTGTCGCTGCGCGGCCACCCGATGGACTTCCTGCGCCCCGCCTTCACCCCGGCGCGGTGGCTGGCGATCTGGGCCGAGGCGGACGCCGCGCGGGCGCGCGCCGAGGCAGAGCAGAACGCGAACCGGGACGAAGCGCCGGAAACGGTCGCACCGACACATGTGCCCGAACGACCACGGCTCAGGCTCGTCTCGGCTCAGGACCTGCCGCCCGCGAACCAGGGCGCGGGGCCGCTGCCGCCCGCTTCTTCAGAGACCTGGCCTCCCGACCTCCGGACTGTTCCCGGCCAAGGAAAGGTCGCATTGGCGGCTCATTAATCAAGCACTGCGAAAGTGCACCCACGGTACAGGCTGGAGAGCCGATGGCCGCGCACGGGGAAGGCCCCTCGCCCCGCGGGGGGGTCTGACCCAGTTCAGCCTGCTTCCTTGTGCCTAAAATACTCCGGG
>JBNLCA010000334.1:0-5359 GCA_050303575.1 Paracoccaceae bacterium | reverse complement strand
GTCTTCCCGGCGGGCACGGGTCAGACCGAGCTTCAGGTCAGGGCGGCGGCGGATATCGGGGCGACCGCCTATGCCGGCACGCCCGATTACCTGAAGGTGATCCTGGACAAGGCCGAGGAGATGGGCGAGCGGCTGAAGATCGCCAATGCCGCCGTGGGCGGCGGAGCGTTGTTCCCCAGCTTGCGCCAGGAATATGCCGACCGGGGCATCGCGTGCCTGCAGTGCTATGCCACCGCCGACCTCGGCAACGTCGCCTACGAGAGCCCGGCCATGGAGGGGATGATCGTCGACGAGGGCGTGATCGTGGAAATCGTGCGCCCCGGCACCGGCGATCCGGTGCCCGAGGGCGAGGTCGGCGAGGTGGTGGTGACCACGCTGAACCCCGACTATCCGCTGATCCGCTTCGCCACCGGCGACCTTTCCGCCGTCATGCCGGGCCAGAGCCCCTGCGGGCGCACCAACATGCGGATCAAGGGCTGGATGGGCCGCGCCGACCAGACCACCAAGATCAAGGGCATGTTCGTCCGGCCCGAACAGGTCGCCGCCTTCGTCGCCAAGCATGCCGAGGTCGCCCGCGCCCGCGTCGTCGCCACGCGCGAGGGCGAAATGGACGTGATGACGGTCCGGGTGGAAACTTCCGGTGCCGATCCGGCGTTCTACGAAGGCTCGCTATTGGATAGCCTCAAGTTACGGGGCAGGATCGAGCTTGTTGCGCCGGGGACATTGCCGAACGACGGCAAGGTGATCGAGGACCTCCGGCAGTACGATTGACGAAAGCCGGAGGAGCGCATGAAACGACTGATTTTCGCCCTGGCGCTGGTCGCCAGCCCCGCCGCCGCCGAGGACGTCGCGCTGATCGTCGCCAACGATGACTACGACAATGCCTGGGGCCTTTGGGGGGCGGACGACCTTCTGGATGCGGCCGATGCCTACGAGGCCGCCGGGTTCCGCGTCTTCCGGGGCGAGAATCTCGAGGCCGCGCCCCTGCGCGCGCTGGCCGCCGAATTCGCCGGCCGCGCGGACGGGTCGGGCCGGATCGTCATCGCGCTCGCCGGCCATTTCGCGCAGTCGGGCTCGGGCGCCTGGTTCCTCGGCACCGACACCGACGAGCCGAACCTGATCTCTGCCGGCGCCGAGGGCCTTGCCCTGGCGCAGCTCTTCGAGATCGCGGGTCGTGCGCCGGGCCGTGCGGTGGTCATGCTCGGGACCGAGGACCGGACGATCAGCCTCGATGACTCGCTAACCCGCGGCACCGGTACGACCCCGGCGCCGCAGGGCGTGGCCGTGGTGCGCGGCGAGGCCGACGAGGTGGCCGATTTCGCCGAGGATCTGCTGGTCCCCGGCCGCTCGATCGCGACGACCCTCAGCCGCAATTCGGGCCTCAACGCCGACGGTTTCCTGACCGACGCCTGGCCCTTCGTCGCCGAGGCCGCCGCGTCCGCGCCGACGCAACCCGCCACGCCCACCGGCGAGCGCGCGGCCTGGGCGGCGGCGCTCGCCCAGAACACCGTCGCGTCCTACGAGAAGTTCCTTTCGGACTATCCCAACGCGCCGACCGCCGCGCTCGCCCGCGCCGCGATCGAGCGACTGCGCGACCCGGTGGCCGAGGCCGAGGCGACCGAGGACGCGCTGGGCCTTTCCCGCGACCAGCGACGCGAGATCCAGCGCAACCTCTCGATCCTCGACTACGATCCCAAGGGGATCGACGGCATTTTCGGCCGCGGCTCGCGCGCCGCGATCAGCGCCTGGCAGGGCCAGAACGGGCTTCAGCCCACCGGCTACCTGACCAGCGAGGCGGTTCAGCGGATCGAGGCGCAGGCGGCGCGGCGGTCGGCCGAACTCGAGGCCGAGGCGGCTGCCCGGCAAGCCGAGCAGGAGCGGCTCGACCGCGCCTACTGGGCCGAGACTGGCGCCAAGGGCGACGAGGCGGGGCTGAGGGCCTATCTCGAGCGCTATCCCGACGGCCTCTTCGCCGAGATCGCGCAGGAGCGGCTCAGGCCCTTCGACGAGGCGCGCGCGGCCGAGGCCGAGGCGGCGGACCGTGCGGCCTGGGAACAGGCGACCGAGCGCGACGACGTGTCGGGCTACCAGGAGTACCTCGCCGCGCAGCCGCAGGGCGCATTCCGCGAGCAGGCGCAGACCCGGATCAACGAGCTGACGCAGGAAAGCCAGAACGAGGCGGCGGCACGCGAGGAGGCGGCGCTGGGCCTGAACCAGTTCACCCGCAACCTGGTCGAGGGCCGCCTGAACGCGCTCGGCCTCCGGCCCGGACGGGTCGACGGCACGTTCGACGACGACACGCGCCGCGCGATCCGCCGCTACCAGCAGGCGCAGGGCCTGCCGGTGACCGGGTACCTGAACGAACGGGTCATCTCGCGACTTCTGGCCGGGGCGCTCGGTATCAACGGAAACTAGGACCGGCTGCGCTGCTACCGGTTGGCGTGCTCGGCGATCTGGGCCTGGCGGGCCTTGCGCTCGGTCTCCGACGCAGACCGGTGGCGTTCGTACTCGGCCAGAAGCGTCTCGAACGCCTGCGTTCCGATCGCGGTGATCCGCTGGGCTTCACCCAGGACCCTGCCGGACCAGCGCGTGGAGACGGTCGTAGGCGCCGGCCTCGTCGGCACAGGGCCAGGAAATGGTCAATTGCTCCTCGACGCCGGTCTGGTTGAGCGCGTCTCTGACCGCCGTTTCCACCGTCTTGACGATGTCCTGCGCGTGCGACTCTTCGTGGACGGCGACATTCTCCTCGTCCAGCTTCCAATGCGTCGGAGCGCGTGGCGCGTCCGCCGTGTAACCGTGCGGGTCGGCGGCGTCGGGATCGAAGTAGCCGCGCGCGATACGCGCACTGTCGAACTCGATTTGCAGCATCACCCGGACACGGACTTCACGGACACGCCAGACGCAATCACGGGTCTTGGGTACTTCGGACACCGCCGCGTCGATGTAGGAATGGGCGACGGCGGGGATGGTCTCGGTCGCTCCCGGTGGACGGTAAGGGGCGAGGCTCGTGCGCGCGAAAGCCCCGGTCAGACTGACATTGCGCGTTCGGCCGATGGACGGATAGGCCGATACGATGATTGTCATGGATGGTCCCTCCCCGCGTTCCGAGGGCCATTCTAGCATATTCCTGGGAGAGGCTGCCGAGAGCGGGGCTTGGCGTCTCCGGGCGCGGTGGCTGCGGGCCGGGATAGGCTCCGGTCCGGCGGCCGGAATCCGGACATGCGAAAGGGCCGCCGGGAACGACCCGGCGGCCCTTTTCGACGCTCAGGCGGCGCTCAGCCCTGGCGGGCCTTGAAGCGCTTCTGGGTCTTGTTGATCACGTAGACGCGGCCCTTGCGGCGCACGACCTGGCAATCGCGATGGCGCGCCTTCAGCGACCGCAGCGAGTTCCTAACCTTCATGGCCCTATCCTCAGTCTCTGCGCCCGGGGGCGCCGGTTTCCTTCAACGCCCCGGTAAGGCGCTTCATTCATGGTGGGCGCGACAGGGATCGAACCTGTGACCCCTACGATGTCAACGTAGTGCTCTACCGCTGAGCTACGCGCCCTGACACTCGCTCCGCCCCACCTTTCAAACGAAAAGACGCGGGGCGAACCGCGTCGGTCCGTGGGTCTATAGAAGGAGTCGCAGAACGGTTCAAGGGCTTTCGACAGGGACGATTCTGGTGCAGGATGGCGTGGGGAGGAAGCAACGGAACGATGGCATCACAGTCCTTTACCCTGCGGCAGCCGGTCGAGAGAACCACCAGCGTGGTCTTTTCGTCGCCGCACTCGGGCTCGGACTATCCGCCTGAATTCCTGCGGCAATCCGTGCTCGACGCCCGCGCCATCCGCTCGTCGGAGGATGCCTTTGTCGACCAGCTCTTCGGCGCCGCCCCCGATTTCGGTGCGCCGCTCCTTGCCGCCCGGGTGCCGCGCGCCTTCGTCGACCTGAACCGCGCGGTCGAGGAACTCGACCCGGCGCTGGTCGAGGGGGTCGGCCGCAGCGCGCACAATCCGCGCATCAGCTCGGGCCTTGGCGTCATCCCCCGCGTGGTGGCGAACGGGCGGGTCATCTATCGCGGCAAGATTTCCCGCAAGGAAGCCGAGGAGCGGCTGAAATGGGCCTGGACGCCCTATCACGCCCAGCTTCGCCGCCTTCTGACCGAGGCCGAGCGACAGTTCGGCGAGGCGATCCTGATCGACTGCCACTCCATGCCGCACGAGGCGATCGAGGCGATCTCGCCGCCCGGCTCGCGCCGGCCAGACGTTGTGCTGGGTGACCGGTTCGGCGCGGCGGCAGGCCCCGAGATCGTCGACCGGATCGAGGCGGCCTTCGCAGGGGCCGGGCTCCGGGTCGTCCGCAATACCCCCTTTGCCGGCGCCTATATAACCCAGGCCTACGGCCGGCCCTCGCGCAACTGCCATGTCGTGCAGGTCGAGATCGACCGGGCGCTCTACATGGACGAACGCGAGATCCGGCCGGCACGCGGCTTCGACGCGTTCCGCCGGATGATGACCAGCGTGGTCGCCGAGATCGCCGCGATCGGCATGCCGGGCGAGACGCTGCCCCTCGCCGCCGAGTAATCAGCGCAGCGACCGCCCCTTCACGATCGCATCCTTGCCGAACTTCGCGCGGATCGCGTCGGTGGCCCGCTCGGCCCCCTCGCGGCGGCGCGCGTCGGGGTCGAGAAGGTCGCCCGAGAGATCCGCCTCGCTGGCCGGCGTCAGGTCCGAGAGGCCGACGCCAATCAGGCGGAACGGCCCGGGTTCGGCCAGCTGGTCCAGAAGCTCGCGCGCGGTGCGGTAGATGCGGTCGGCGATCTGGGTCGGCTGGCGCAGGGTGATCCGGCGGGTCAGGATCCTGAAATCGGCGCGTCTGAGCTTCAGCGTGACGGTCCGGCCCGCGAGACTGCGCGCCTTGGCGCGGTCCGAGGCCTTCTCCGCAAGGCGCCAGATGTGGCCGTCCAGCAGGTCCCGGTCGGCGGTGTCCTCGTTGAAGGTCGTCTCGTTCGAGATCGACTTCATCGGCGCGTCGCGCTGGACCCGGCGGTAATCCTCGCCGCGGGCGAGGTGGAAGAGCCGCTCGCCCATATGGCCGAAGCGCTGCGTCAGGTCCTGCAACGTCCAGCGGCGGAGGTCGGCGAAGGTCCGGATGCCGGCGGCGTCGAGCTGGGCCTGGGCGGCGTGGCCGACGCCCCAGATCATCCGGACGGGTTTCGGGGCGAGAAAATCGGCGGTTTCGGCCTTGCCGATCACCGAAAAGCCGCGTGGCTTGTCGAGATCGGACGAGAGCTTGGCCAAAAACTTGTTGTGGCTCAGGCCGATAGAGCCCGAAATGCCGAGCTCGGTCTCCATCCGGCGGACCAGCCTTGCCAGCAT
>JBNLCA010000333.1:0-8205 GCA_050303575.1 Paracoccaceae bacterium | reverse complement strand
CGACCTCACGCGCGTCGCCGTGGTTCCGATGGCCTTCTGCTTCCCGGGCTATGACGCCAAGGGATCGGACCTGCCTCCGCCGCCGATCTGCGCGAAGACCTGGCATTCCGCGGTGATGGAAGAGATGCCGCGTCTCGGGCTAAAGGTTCTGGTCGGCGGTCATGCCCATCGCTGGCATCTCGGTGTGAAAACGGGTGTTACCGAGACGGCAAGGGACTGGCGCACCCATGCGCCTGACGTATTTCCCCTTCCGCACCCGTCCTGGCGCAACACCGGCTGGCTGAAGAAGAACCCCTGGTTCGAGGCCGAGCTTTTGCCTGAACTGCGCGCCCGTGTCAGAGCGGTGATGGAGGACTGATGGAAACGCCGCTCGACCGTGCCCACGCCGCGATGTTGGCCGCGCCCGAGGACGGTGCGGCGCGGCTCGCCTTTTTCGAACGGCTGGCGGATGCCGAGCTTTTCCTCCTTCTTGCCCGCGAGGCAGAGGGCGACCGGATCGAGCCCGAGGTCTTCCCGCTGAGCGACGGTCCCTGCGTCCTCGCCTTCGACCGCGAGGACCGGCTTGGCGCCTTTACCGGGCGGCCGTCGCCGCTTGCGGTCCTCTCCGGCCGCCGGCTTGTCGAGATGCTGGCGGGCCAGGGGATCGGACTTGGCCTCAACCTCGGCGCGCCGTCCGAGGAGCTTTTGCCCGCCGGGTCCGTGGACTGGCTGGCGTCGACGCTGGCCGAGGCGCCGCGCGAGATCGAGGCCCGGCCCGAGGAAGTTCGGCCGCCCGCCGCGCTGCCCGAACGGCTGGTCGCCGCACTCGACCAGAAGCTCGCCGCTGCCGGGGGACTGGCCGATCATGCCTGGCTTGCCGAGGTCACCTACCGGGGCGGGAGGCGCGGGCATCTGCTGGCCTTCACCGGCGCGCTGCCAGGCGCCGAGCCGGCGCTCGCCCGCGCGGTCAGCGAGGCGCTGATATTCTCGGGCCTCGAGGCGGGCGAGATCGACGTCGCCTTCCTGCGCGCTTCGGACCCGGTGATGGCGCAACTGACCCGCGTCGCGCTGCGCTTCGACCTGCCGGTCCTCGAGGCCGCGCAGCGCCCGACAGCCCCCGGCACCGACCCCGACCGGCCGCCACGCCTGCGCTGAGGTCAGTAGCCGGCGCCGGGATCGACGAGGTGCAGGAACGGCTGGCCCGCCTCGCCGCGGCGGATATTCTCGACGATGACCCGCGATGCGGTCGACGCCCGCGTCTCGGCCGCGATGTGCGGCGTGACGGTGACGCGCGGATGCGTCCAGAACGGGTGGTCTGCCGGCAAAGGCTCGGTCCGGAACGTGTCGAGCGTCGCGTGACCCAGCCTCCCGGCATCGAGCGCCGCGAGCAGCGCCTCGTCATCGATCAGCGCGCCGCGGCCGGGATTGATGATGACCGCCCCCTCGGGCATCAGCCCAAGGCTGGCCGCGTCGAGGATGTTCTCGGTCTCAGGCGTGCGCGGCAGCAATGTCACGACGATCTCGGCCTCGGCCAGCGTTGCCTTCAGCCCGGCCTCGCCCGAGCGGCAGTCGATGCCGTCGATGTCTCTCTGGCTCCGGCTCCAGCCCGTTACCGGAAAACCGAGGCCGGTCAGCGCGCGGGCCGCCGCCTGCCCAAGCTCGCCCAAGCCCAGGATCGCGACCCGGCGTTCGGGCGCGATGGGCGGCGAATCCTGCCGCCATTCGCCCTCCAGCCCGTGGATATGTCTGTCCATGCCGAGGTGGTGGCGCATGACGTGGCCGACGACATATTCGGTCATGCTCCGCGTCATCGCAGGGTCGACCATGCGGCAAAGCGGAATCTTCAGCGTCGGGTT
Source organism: Paracoccaceae bacterium (assembly GCA_050303575.1). Classification (GTDB taxonomy): domain Bacteria; phylum Pseudomonadota; class Alphaproteobacteria; order Rhodobacterales; family Rhodobacteraceae; genus JBNLCA01. Next base: position 6,370 of record JBNLCA010000333.1, on the reverse strand, counting down.
GCCGACGACCTTCTCGACCCCGGCCCAGAGGTTCAGCACTGCCTTGGCGCGGGTGAAGGGGGTGAAGTCGTCGACCGTCGCGCCGGGCGAGAAGACGATGTAATCGACGTATTCGGTCGGGGCCTCGGTAACGAGGTGCGCCTCGATGCCGGCCTCGGCCAACGCGTCGGTCAGAGGCGCGCGGTATTTCGGCCAGAGCTTGTCGCCGGCCGCGAAGAGAACTGTGATCATGTCACCTCGGTCTGTGGATATGGGCGCTTTGCACCAGCCCGAAGCCCAGCATCAGGACCACCATCGCCGAGCCGCCGTAGGAGACGAGCGGCAGGGGCACGCCGACGACCGGCGCAAGGCCCATCACCATCGCCATGTTGATGGCGAAGTAGAGGAAGAAGGTCACCGCGATCCCGAGCGTCAGGAGCGAGGCGAACCGGTCCTTGTTGCCGAGGGCCGAGACAACGCAGAAGCCGATGATGAGCGCATAGAGCGAGAGGAGCGAGAAGGCCCCGATGAAGCCGAACTCCTCGGCGAGGATGGTGAAGATGAAGTCGGTATGTTTCTCGGGCAGGAAGTTCAGCCGCGACTGCGTACCCTGCATGAAACCGCGCCCGGCCCAGCCGCCCGACCCCAGTGCGATCTGCGCCTGGGTGATGTGGTAGCCTGCGCCCAGGGGGTCGGCGCCGGGATTGAGGAACGTGTCGATCCGGCCGTACTGGTAGTCTTCGAGAAGCTGCCAGGGTGTGCCGCGCGACTTGATGACGGCGACGACCAGGCCGATGCCCGACCCGATGATGGTCGCGAAATAGGCCCAGTGGACGCCCGCGGCGAACATTACCGCGCCGCCGCCAATCAGGATAAGGAGCGCGGTGCCGAGGTCGGGCTGCTCGATCACCAGCCCCGTGGGAACCAGGACGATGAGGGCGGGCAGCGCCACCCAGAGCGGGCGCGACACCTTGTCGACGTCGAGCCAGTCGTAATAGGCGGCGAGCATCATCACGACGCCGATCTTCATCAGCTCGGACGGTTGCAGCCGCATGAAGCCGAGATCGATCCAGCGCTGCGCGCCCATCCCGATATCGCCGATGAACGGCACCAGCACCAAAAGGAAGAGCGCGCCAAGATAGGCAAGCGCGGCAAGGTTGCGCCAGACCCAGATGGGCACGAAGCCGATCACCAGCATTGCAGCGACGCCGACCGCGAAGCGGCGCATCTGCGGCTCGGCCCAGCGCGAGAGGTCGCCGCCGGCGACCGAGTAGAGCATCACGAAGCCGACACCCGCGACCGCGGTCAGAAGGACGACGAGCGCCCAATGCACATGCAGCACCTTGCGCAGGCCCGACGGCACCCGCTGGATGGAATGCTCGAGATAGCTCATGCGCGGCTCGGCAGGCGACTCGGCGTCCGGGGCACGTCGGCAGGATCGCGCAGCGGCAGCTCCTCCTGCATTGTACGGATGCGGCCGCGCTGGTCTGACGGATAGGCCGACAGGGGCGGCAGCCCGTTGTAGAGCGCCTGCAGCATGACGTCGCGCGCGATCGGTGCGGCGGCAGTCGAGCCGCCCGAGCCGTGTTCGACCACGACCGAGACCGCATAGCGCGGCGCTTCGGCGGGCGCGAAACAGACGAAGAGCGCGTGGTCGCGCCGCTCCCACGGGAGTTCCTCGTTGCGGGTCACGCCGCGCGCGCGCTCCTCGGCGGTGATGATGCGGACCTGGCTGGTGCCGGTCTTGCCAGCCATGCGCATCTCGGGCTCGACGATCCGGGTCCGGTAGGCGGTGCCCTTCTGGTCGTTCGAGACGGCATACATGCCGTCCTGCACCAACTTGAGGTTCTCGGGCGAGAGGCCGAGGCTGGCGAAGACGGGCTCGGGCTCATCCACTCCGTTCACCGATTTCACGAGGCGCGGCACGACGGCGCGGCCTGTCGCCACGCGCGCCGTCATCACGGCAAGCTGCAAGGGCGTCGTCAGCACGTAACCCTGGCCGATGGCCGAGTTGAGCGAGTCGCCGATCAGCCAGTCCTGGTCGTAGCGCTGCTTCTTCCAGTCACGGGAGGGGACAAGGCCTTCGCTGATCGCCGACATGGGAATGTCGAACCGCTGGCCGAGGCCGAGCCGCCGCGCCATGGCGGCGATGCCCTCGATCCCGACCTTCTGGGCGACCTCGTAGTAATAGACGTCGCAGCTTTCACGCAAGGACCGGACCAAGTCGACGCGGCCATGCCCGCCGCGCGACCAGCAGTGGAAGCGGCGTCCCGAAACCTCGACGAAGCCGTTGCAGCGGATGATCTCCTCGGGCTTCAGCACACCTGCCTCGAGCGCGGCGAGCGCCGTGACCATCTTGAAGGTCGACCCCGGCGGGTAGGCGCCCTGCACCGTCTTGTCGGCAAGCGGGCGGTGATCGTCGTCGGTGAGCGCCTTGTAATCGGCGACCGAGATACCGCGCACGAAAAGGTTCGGATCGTAGGAGGGGGCCGAGCTGATTGCCAGCACGTCGCCGGTGACGACATCCATCACCACCGTCGCGGCGCTTTCGTCGCCCATGCGCGCCAGGCAGAAGTTCTGAAGCATCTGGTCGACAGTCAGCTGGATGTCCGCTCCGGGCTCGCCCTCCTGCCGGTCGAGCTCGCGCATGACCCTGCCGCGGGCGTTCACCTCGATCCGCTTGGTGCCGGCGGTGCCACGCAGACGATCCTCCATCCGCGCCTCGACGCCCAGCTTACCGATCTGGAAGCGCGGGATCTGCAAAAGCGGGTCGGGGTCCTGGAGCCGCTCGAGGTCGGCGTCGCTGACCGGGCCGACGTAGCCCACGACGTGCGCCATGTCGGGCCCGAGCGGATAGACCCGACTCAGGCCGACCTCGGGGTTGATGCCCGGCAGGGCGGGCGCGTTCACCGCGACCGCCGAAAGCGCGTCCCAGCTTACCCGGTCGGCGATCGTCACCGGAACGAAGGGGCTGCGCCGCTCCATCTCGCGCATGGCGCGGGCCAGTTCCTCGTCGTCGAGCGAAACCAGTTCGCGCAGCTTCTCGATGGCGACCGGAACGTCGCGCGCATCCTCGCGCACCATGACGATGCGGTAGTTCTGCTCGTTCCCGGCCAGAAGCACGCCATTGCGGTCGAAGATCTGCCCGCGCGCCGGCGGAATCAGGCGGATGTTGATCCGGTTTTCCTCGGCGAGCAGGCGGAACTCGTCGGCCTGCTCGATCTGCATATAGCGCATCCTGAGACCGAGAACCGTGGCCGTGGCCAGCATCGTGCCGCCAAGGAAGAGGCCGCGGCGGGTGATGCCGCGGGCGCTTTCCTCGATCTCGCGTGCCGTCCGTTTCACAGCCGTCTTCCCACATTGAAAAGTTCACCCGGCGAGATGCGGCGCAGGCCGAGCCCGTAACGCAGGGCCGCGACGATGGCCGGGTAGGCGATCAGGGTAAAGAGGACCTGCAAAAGTGCAACACCGAGGCCGGGTTTGGGCAGCAGGAAGATGCCGAGCGCAAGCTGCTCGGCGACGGTCGCGGCAAGCAGGAGGACCGCGACGATGCCCCATTCGGCGAGGAACGGCATCGCGCTCGTTGGCGAGGTGCGCGAGCGCAGGAATTCGGTCGCGCCCAGCATGATCAGCGTCCAGAGGCCGGGCGCCTTGAGAAAGAGCATGTCGCACACCAGGAACACCGCGACGATCAGAAGCACCGGAACCTGGTCCGGCCGGCGCATGATCCAGGCGAAGGTCATCGCCGTCAGAAGATCGGGACCGGGCAGCGAGCCCGGCGTGGTGTCGAGCGGCAGGAGCTTGAAGAACATGAGCGTTCCGGCGAGGCCGAGATAGATCAGCCGGCCAAGCCAGATGCGGCGGATCAGCGGGTCATCCATCGCCGGCCTCCGCGCTGTCGGCCGGGGTCTCGGCAGGCGCGTCCTCCGGCAGTTCGTCCTCGGCGCCGCCGAAGGGGGCGGGCGGGCTGACCAGGGTGCCCGGATCCTCGATCCGCTCGGCGGGGCGCGACCGCAGGACGCGCAGGAAATCGAGCCGCTCGTAATCGGCAGCGAGGCGTACCCGGATGCGCCCGTCCGTTCCGAGCGCCACCTGTCCGACCAGCAAGTCGGCGGGGAACATGCCGCCGTCGCCCGACGAGACCACCCGGTCGCCAGGGCGAACCAGGTCGGCATGTTCGAGAAAGTCGAGTGGCGGGGCGAGCGAGTTGTCTCCCGCCAGGATGGCGCGCTGGCCAGACGGCAGGATCGTCACCGGGATACGGCTGTTCGAGTCGGTCAGCAGGATCACCCTGCTTGTCGTCTGCCCGACACCCGAAATGCGGCCCGCAAGGCCGAGCCCGTCCATAGCGGCCCAGCCGTCGACGATGCCGTCGCGGGCGCCGATGTTCAGAAGCACCGACTGCCGGAACGGCGAGCCGACATCGGCCAGGACGACGCCCGTGACGAAGGTCAGCTCGGGGTCGAGCCGGACATTGTTCAGGTCGAGCAACTGGGCGTTCTTCTGTTCCAGCTGCAGCGCCGCCTCGCGCCAGGCGCGCATCTGCTGAAGCTCGCGGCGCAGTTCCTGGTTCTGCTCGTAAAGGCTGGTGTAGCTCTGGAACTCGTCGAACATGTCGGCGACCCAGGTGAAGGGGGCGAGCGCCCAGTCGAAGTTCGGCACGACCGCATCGACGATCTGGGCGCGCAGCCGCTCGGCCCGGGGACTGTCGATGCGCCAGAACAGGAACAGACCGAACAGGAACACCGCCAGAAGCCCGATCAGCAGGCGGCGGGTCGGGCGAACGAAATCGGCGCTGTTCTGGTCGTTGGCCAAGGGATCCCCTTACGCCGGGGGCGTCAGCTCTCGTAGTCTATCACGTGCCGGAGCTGTTTTTCATACTCAAGCGCCTTGCCGGTGCCGAGGGCCACACAATTCAGTGACTCGTCGGCGACCGAAATCGAGAGGCCCGTCTGTTCGCGGAGCGCAAGGTCGAGTTCACCCAGGAGAGCGCCGCCGCCGGTCAGCATCACGCCCCGGTCGACGATATCGGCGGCAAGGTCGGGCGGCGTGGCCTCGAGCGCGATCATCACCGCCTCGCAGATCTGCTGCACCGGTTCCGAAAGCGCCTCGGCCACCTGCGCCTGGTTGATGTCGATCTCCTTCGGAACACCGTTCAGAAGATCGCGGCCGCGGATGGTCATGGATGATCCGCGCCCGTCGTCGGGCATTCGCGCGGTCCCGATCGAGGTCTTGATCCGTTCCGCGGTCGATTCGCCGACCAGGAGGTTCTGCTGGCGGCGCAGGTGCGAGATGATCGCCTCGTCCATCCGGTCGCCACCGACGCGTACGGATCGCGCATAGACGATGTCGCCCAGTGACAGGACCGCGACCTCGGTGGTGCCGCCGCCGATATCGACGACCATGTTGCCGGTCGGGTCGGTGATCGGCATGCCCGCGCCGATGGCGGCCGCGATCGGCTCGGCGATCAGGCCGGCGCGTCCGGCCCCGGCCGAAAGGACCGAGTTCCGAATGGCCCGCTTCTCCACCGGGGTCGCGCCATGCGGCACGCAGACGATGACCTTCGGCTTCGAGAAGGTCGTCCGCTTGTGCACCTTCCGGATGAAGTGCTTGATCATCTCCTCGGCGGTGGCGAAGTCGGCGATGACGCCTTCGCGCATCGGCCGGATCGCCTCGATCGAGCCCGGCGTGCGGCCCAGCATCAGCTTGGCGTCCTCGCCGACCGCCAGGACCTGCTTCTTGCCGTCCTTGACGTGGTAGGCGACGACGGACGGTTCGTTGAGGATGATCCCCTTGCCCCGCACATAGACCAGCGTATTGGCGGTGCCGAGGTCGATCGCCATGTCGGACGAGAAGAGGCCCCCAAACATCGTAGTCCCACCCATTCCCCAGAGTTCGAATCTGTCAACCGCGAGTCACGCCGCGGGAATGGCCCTGTATAAGGGGGAGCGTCACCGGGCGAAAGGGTCGTGACGCAACGGCCCGGCGGCAATCTGCCCGCTCCGGAAGAAGTAGCCGATTTCGCACCTGGTAGATGAAATATGGGCTCAACCATGTCCTTTTCTGACATAATTCGAACATTGCGCCCGCGTCCCCCTCGCGTGTCTCGTGCGGGTGAGGAAATCCGGACTTGGCGGATGCCCGCACGCCCTCACAAATCGTGCAACTCCGAAGCGATTTGCCGAAGCACGCACAGATGGTCCGAAAGCCAAGTTCCGTCCCCATCGCGCCGCTCGCTGGCTGGCTGTGTGTTTTCATTTGCCTGGCGATCTCCGTGGCCGCCGCTGACACGATCGCGCCCGAACAGGACATCCTTGGGAAAAATCTTCTTCACCGGATGACGGGGCCGGTCTACGTCTTGGGGTTAATCCTCTTGCCGCCGATGTTCATC
>JBNLCA010000332.1:0-3089 GCA_050303575.1 Paracoccaceae bacterium | reverse complement strand
GTGGGTGATCGCCGGCGACGGCTGCCTGATGGAGGGGATCAGCCACGAGGCGATCGGCCTTGCCGGCATGCAGGAGCTGAAGAACCTGATCGTCCTGTGGGACAACAACGGCATCTCCATCGACGGCAAGGTCTCGCTTTCCGACAAGACCGACCAGCGGGCGCGCTTCGCCGCGGCGGGCTGGACGGTGCTTCACTGCGACGGCCACGATCCGGGCGACATCGACCGCGCACTGACCGAGGCGAAGGTGGCCAAGGGGCCCGTCATGGTCGATTGCAAGACCCACATCGGCTTCGGCAGCCCGAAGAAGCAGGACACGGCTGGCGCCCACGGCTCACCCCTCGGTCCCGAAGAGATCGAGGCGGTGCGCCAGGTCTATGGCTGGACGCATCCTGCCTTCGTCGTGCCGGACGACATCAAGAGAAGCTGGGAAAAGGCCGGCGCCGCCGGGGCCGCTGCCAGAAGGGAGTGGGAGGAACGGCTCGCCGCCCTCTCGCCGGGCAAGCAGGCCGAGTTCCAGCGCCGCATGGACGGGGTCGAGCCGAAGAAGCTCGCCGCCACGATCCGCGCGCTGAAGAAGCAGATCTCGGACGAGAAACCCAAGGTCGCGACCCGCCGTTCGTCCGAGATGGTGCTGGAAGTGGTCAACCCGATTGCGCCCGAGAACCTGGGCGGTTCGGCCGACCTCACCGGTTCGAACAACACCAGGACCGGCGATCTGGGCATCTTCAGCCCGGAGAATCGCAAGGGCCGCTACGTCTATTACGGCATTCGCGAGCACGGCATGGCGGCGGCGATGAACGGCGCGGCGCTGCATGGCGGGGTCAAGCCCTATGGCGGCACGTTCCTCGTCTTCTCGGACTATGCACGCGGCGCGATGCGGCTTTCGGCCCTGATGGGGGTGCCGGTCACCTATGTCCTCACCCACGATTCCATCGGCCTGGGCGAGGACGGCCCGACGCACCAGCCGGTCGAGCATCTCGCCATGCTGCGCGCGACGCCGAACATGCTGGTCTTCCGCCCGGCCGACACGATCGAGACCGCCGAGGCGTGGGAGATCGCGCTGACCGAGACCAACCGGCCCTCGGTCCTGGCGCTGACCCGGCAGGGGCTGCCGACCGTTCGCGTGAAGCATACGACGAAGAACCTGACCACGCAGGGTGCCTATGTGCTGGCCGAAGCCGAGGGGAAGCGGCAGGCGATCCTGATCGCCACCGGGTCCGAGGTCGAGATTGCCATGAAGGCGCGCGACATGCTGCAAGCGCAGGAGATCGGCACCCGCGTCGTCTCGATGCCGTCGGCCGAACTTTTCGCCGGCCATGATGAGGCGTACCGCAAGCGCGTGCTCCCGGCCGGCCCGGTCCGCGTCGGAATCGAGGCCGGAGTCCGCGCGGCGGGCTGGGACCGCTGGCTCCTGGGTGAGCGCGGCCGCGAGCAGAAGGCCGCCTTCATCGGCATGGAAGGCTTCGGCGCCTCGGCCCCGGCGGGCACGCTCTACAAGGAGTTCGGCATCACCGCCGAGGCAGTGGCGGCAAAGGTGCGCGAGCTTCTCAAGCTCTGAGCCATGGCAGGCGCAGGGGCGGTGCGCGCCCCTGCCGCTTCGCTGCGGTCGCTTCAGGCAGCCTTGCGGCTGAACATCCCGGCCACCGGCAGCAGCACGTAGGTCACGACCGGGATCAGCAGCGTGCCGAGCGCCAGCCCGACCACTCCGTCGAGCGCCGCGGTCACGACCCAGCCCACAAGGCCCGGCGCTGCGGGCACCGTCTGCGCCGCCACCTCGGCCGCGTGATGGATCGTCTCGTAAGGCCAGTGCCAACCCAGCACCTCGAGCCCGTGGACGATGATGTTTCCGCCGACCCACAGCATCGCGACGGTCCCGACGATGGTCAGAAGGTTCAGGAATTTCGGCATCAGATCCACGATTCCCCGGCCGATCCGGCGGGTCAGGCGCAACCGTCCGGCCTGGGTCAGGAAGAGGCCGAAATCGTCCGCCTTCACCAGAAGCGCCACTGAGCCGTAGACGACCACGGTGATCATCACGGCGACAGCCGCCAGCACCGCGCCGGTCATCCAGACATTCTGCGACTCGATCGAGGACAGCGCGATGGTCATGATCTCGGCCGAGAGGATGAAGTCGGTCTTGATCGCGCCCTTCACCCGCTGTTTCTCGAGGTGGGCTTCGTCGATGCTTTCCGGCTGATGATGGTGATCGGTCGAGGGACGCAGCCAATGCATGATCTTCTCCGCGCCCTCGAAGCAGAGGTAGGCGCCGCCGATCATCAGAAGCGGCGTCAGAAGCCAGGGCGCGAAGGCCTCCAGAAGCATGGCGGCGGGCAAGAGGATCACCAGCTTGTTGAAGATCGAACCCGCCGCGATCTTCCCGATGATCGGCAGTTCGCGCGCGGCCGGCAGGTGCGTGACGTATTTCGGCGTGACGGCGGTGTCGTCGATCAGGATGCCGGCGGTCTTGGCGCCGACCTTGGCGGCCTGACCGGCGATATCGTCCACCTGCGCGGCGGCGACCTTTGCCAGCGCTGCCACGTCGTCCAACAGCGCGATAAGTCCGCTCATGCCGGCCTCTGTCCTGTCCCGTTTCGTTCCGACCAAGGTAGGGCCAGCGCGGCCGAACGCAAGGTCAGGGCTTCCAGCGGCGGTGGATCCAGAAATACTGCTCGGGGTTCGCGCGGACGCGCGCGGAAAGGCTGTCCGAGACCGCCTGCATCATCGCCCGCGCGTCGGTATGCGGCACCGGTGCCTCGGTCACGAACTCGAGGCTCAGCCCGTCCGGCTGGCGCAGCCCGTAGACCGGGACCAGCACGGCGTCGTATTTCAGCGCCAGATCGGCGGCCGAAAGCGCGGTAAGGGCAGGGTGGCCCAGGAACTCGATCGGCTCGCCCTGGGCCATGCGCTGGTCGAAAAGGACACCGAGGATACCGCCCGATTTCAGGTGTGCGACCATCTCGGCCAGGCCCCGGCGGCCGCGTTCGAACATCGGGCCGTTCACCTCGGACATGGCCGCGACATAGGCTTCGTTGAAGGCCTCGTTCGAGAGCGGCTTGTAAAGCCCGCCCACCTGAATGCCCTGCGCC
>JBNLCA010000331.1:0-3317 GCA_050303575.1 Paracoccaceae bacterium | reverse complement strand
GGCGGGCCTCTTCGAGGTTCTCTGAGTGCCCGAAATTCACGTCATCCGGCACGGCCAGGCCAGCTTCGGCGCGGCCGACTACGATGTCCTGTCGCCATTGGGCCACCGCCAGTCCGAAGCCCTTGGCGCGGCGCTGAAGGCCCAGGGTGTCGCCCCGGTCCGCTGCGCCATCGGCGCCCAGCGCCGCCACCGCGAGACTTTCGAGGGCATCGCGCGTGGCCTTGGCCTCGAACTGTCAGCCGACATCGATGCCGGCCTGAACGAGTTCGATTTTCACGGCCTCCTTGAAGCCCGCCGCCGCTACACCGATCTGCCCAAGAACGTCCATTCCGACCGCAAGGCGCATTTCCGCACCCTGCGCGAAACCGTTCTCGCCTGGTCCCGCGATGAAGTAAACGACACACCCGAGACCTACGCCGCCTTCGCCGGCCGCGTCGCCGAGGCGATGGCCGTGCTGTCGGACGGCGACGGGCCGGTGCTCGCCGTCTCGTCGGGCGGCGCGATCAGCCAGATGATTGCCGCCACGCTCGGCGCGCTGCCCGACCAGCAGATCGCGTTGCAGCTCCAGATGAAGAACTGCGCCGTCAGCCGGTTTGTCGCCACGCCCAACCGGACCTATCTTCACACCTACAACGAGACCCCGCACATCACCGCCGCCACGGCGGAGTTCCTCACCTACAGCTGAGGCCCGGAGTGACCCACGCCGCCGCAGAGCTCGACACCGATGCCGTGGACCGATGGCTCGCCGCGCATCTGCCCGGCTATGCCGGTCCGCTGAAGGCGGAGAAGTTTGCGGGCGGCCAGTCCAATCCGACGTTCCGGCTGAAGACACCCGGCGGCAGCTACGTCTTGCGCCGCAAGCCGCCTGGCACGCTTCTGAAATCGGCCCATGCCGTCGACCGCGAGTTCCGGGTGCAGAAGGCGCTCGCCGGGACCGACGTGCCGGTCGCGAAGATGCACATCCTCTGCGAGGACGACACCGTCATCGGCTCGATGTTCTACGTCATGGAGGACGTCCGCGGCCGCAACTTCGGCGACCCGCGCCTCATCGAGGTTCCGCGCGACGGCCGGCTCGCGATACAGGAGGAAATGGCCCGCGTGCTGGCAGCGATCCACGAGGTCGACATCGCCGCCAACGGACTTTCCGACTACGGGCCCGAGGGCAACTACTACCGACGCCAGGTCGACCGCTGGACCAAGCAGTACCGCGCCAGCCAGACCGAAGACATCGCCGACATGGACGCGCTGATCGCCTGGCTCGACACCAACATGCCGGCGGACGACGGCCAGCGCACGCTGGTCCACGGCGACTACCGGATCGACAACATGCTGTTTCATCCGGCCGAGCCGCGCTGCCTTGCCGTCATCGACTGGGAGCTTTCGACCATCGGCCACCCCTACGCCGACCTTGCCGCCGTCATCATGCAATGGGCGATGCCCACCGGATCGGACGGGCGCGGCCTCGAGGGCGTCGACCGCGCCGCCGAAGGCCTGATGTCGGACGATGCCTTCATCGCCGACTACTGCCGCCGACGAGGCCTGCCGGGGATCGAGCAGTTCGGATTCTACCTCGCCTTCTGTTTCTTCCGGATGGCCGGCATCCTGCAAGGCGTGAAGAAGCGCGCGCTCGACGGCAACGCCTCGAACCCCGAACGCGCGTTGCAGGTGGGAAGCTTCGTGCCGCACTTCGCGGCGCGCGGGCTCAAGGCGGCGAGGAGCACATGACAGAGCTGGATCCGAACCTTGTCGAGGATGTCTATCCGCTGCAGAAGCACCTCGGCTTTCGCATGGTGGCCTGGCAGCCCGACTATTGCCGCTTCGAGCTGCCGCTCGCGCCGTTCCTGATGAACCGTTACGGAATCCCGCACGGCGGCATCCACGCCACGCTCCTCGACACGGTGATGGGATTCGCCGGCACCTACACGGGCGACCGCAACCAGCCGAAGCTGGGAATGACGCTCACGCTGAACGTCAGCTTCCTCAGCCAGGCAACCGGCGCGTTGCTGATCGGCGAGGGCCGGCGCACCGGCGGGGGCCGCAGGACGTATTTTGCGGAAGGCACGGTCACGGACGACCTCGGCACCAGGGTCGCCACCGGAACCGGCGTCTTCCGCTACCGCAGCCAGGGAGAATGAGATGATGCAACGCGTGGTTCTGGCCCGCCGCCCTCAGGGCGCGCCGGTGGCCGAGGATTTCCGGCTCGAGGACGCGCCTGTCCCCGAGCCCGGTGAGGGCGAGGTTCTCGTCCGCGTCACCCATCTCTCGCTCGACCCCTACATGCGCGGCCGGATGGACGACGCGCCTTCCTACGCCGCGCCGGTCGGCATCGGCGAGACGATGCAGGGCGGCACGGTGGGCGAGGTCGTCACCGCGAACGCGCGGGGCTTCGCGGCGGGCGACAAGGTCTTCGGCATGTGCGGCTGGGCGACGCACGGCGTCGTGCCGGGCAAGATGCTGCGCAAGCTCGACCCTTCGGTCCCGGTCACCACGGCGCTCGGCGTCCTCGGCATGCCCGGCTTCACCGGCTGGTATGGGCTCACCCGGATCGGCCAACCAGTCGAAGGCGAGACGCTCGTCGTCGCCGCCGCGACCGGCCCGGTCGGCTCGATGGTCGGCCAGCTTGCCAAGCGGCGCGGCCTGCGCACCGTCGCCGTCGCCGGCGGGCCGGAGAAATGCCGCATGGCAGCCGAAACCTTCGGCTTCGACGCCGCCATCGACCACCGCGCCCACGCCGACGCCAGCGAGATGCGCGCCGCCCTCGCCGAGGCCGCGCCGAACGGTATCGACATCTATTTCGAGAATGTCGGCGGCACTGTCCTGAAGGGCGTTCTGCCGCTGATGAACACCCACGGCCGCATCCCCGTCTGCGGCACCATCGCCTGGTACGACGGCGCCGGCGCGTCGGACCGGGACAGCCTGCCGCTCGCCTGGCGGTCGATTCTCGTCAAGCGCCTCCTCGTCCAGGGCTTCATCATCATGGACCACTGGGACCACTTCGCCGAGTTCCTGCGCGAAACCACGCCGCTCGTCGCCTCGGGGGAAATCGCCTATGTCGAGGACGTGGCCGAGGGCCTCGCCAACGCGCCCGCCGCCTTCATGGCGATGCTGAAGGGCGGCAATAGCGGCAAGCAGATCGTGCGGGTCGGCTGACGGCCGGGGCCGAGGCGGCGACACCAGTGCATGAAAAGCGCGGGAGCGCCCTGGTCAGGCCACGAGATCGGCCATCACGCGCGCGAGGTGCCAGTCGGTGTCGCCCAGCTGCGCGTCGAGCATGACGAGTCGCTTGGCATAATGCGAGGCCGGGTATTCCCAGGTCA
>JBNLCA010000330.1:0-2542 GCA_050303575.1 Paracoccaceae bacterium | reverse complement strand
TCCCAGCCGTGCCGCTTCGCCCTTGAGCGCGGCAAGCGCGAAAAGCTGGCCCTGGATCGAGGCGGCGAGGTTGCGGCCGGCATCAGTCGCCATCGAGGGCGGGTTGCCGCCCTGGAGCATGACACCGCGGATGGCGTTCTGAAGCTCGTAATTGTAGCGTGCGACGCTGATCTCGGTGTCGCCGACGGCACCGATCGTGCGCACCGTGCCGCCGAAGTTGGCGATCCCGAAGCCGCCCAGCGAGAAGATCAGAAGCGCGAAGAGGACATAGACGACCGCATTCGCGCCCTTCCTGGATTTCTTCGCCATCTCGCCCTCCCGGTTCACCGCCTCCGTCTAAGGCGGAAGGGGGCGCTGTTCAAGGCGTGAAGGCGGCCAGACGCCGGAAGAGCGTGGCGATTCCGTCGAGGTCGGCATTGGCGAAGGCGATGCGCACCTCGCTGCGCCCGCGCGGGTCGTCCGCCGGACGGAACATGGTGCCGGGAAGGAGGAGCAGGCTCTGCTCCTCGACCAGCCGTTTGGCCAAGACGTCGGACGGGATGTCATAGTCGAATTCGGCATAGGCGAAGTAGGCGCCAAGACCCAGAAGCCGCCAATGCGGCAGGTCGGGAAAGCCCGCGGCCAGAGCACGGCGGCGGGCGAGGATCTCGCCCCTTTCGCCCGCCACCCAGCGGCGCAGGTGCTGCATCCCCCAGAGCGCGCCGATCTGACCGATCTGGCTGGGACAGATGGTGACGGTGTCGAGGAACTTCTCGACCTCGTCGAGCCTCCGGGCGTCGGCGACGATCGCGCCGACCCGGTGGCCCGTCAGCCGATACGCCTTCGAGAAGGAATAGAGATGGATCAGCGTGCCCGACCAGTCCGGCTCGGCGAAGAGGTCATGCGGCGCGCCCTCGCGGCTGTCGAAGTCGCGATAGGTCTCGTCGACGATCAATGGAATGCCGCAGGCGCGCGCCAGCCGGAAGAAGGCGCGCATCGTCGCGGCCGGATATTCTGCGCCGCCGGGATTGTTCGGCGAGACGAGGACGATGGCGCGGGTCTTCTGGGTGACGAGGCCGGCGGCGACCTCGGCATCGGGGATCAGCCCCTCGCCGGTCGGGAGCGGCACCGCCTTCACGCCGGCCATGTCGAGCCACATCTTGTGATTGAAGTACCAGGGCGTCGGCAGGATGACCTCGTCGCCGGCACCGGCCAGCGTCGACATCACCGCGGCGAAGGCCTCGTTGCATCCCGAGGTGATGGCGACCTGCATCGCGGCGATCTCGCCGTCATAGATGTCCGACCACTGCCGCGCCACTTCCTCGCGCAGCTCCGGCAGGCCCAGGACGGGGCCGTAAAGATGCGACGCCGGGTTGGTCAGAAGCGCGTCGGCCATGGCCTGGCGCATCTCTTCGGGCGGCGGTTCGACCGGGGCGGCCTGGCTGAGGTTCAGAAGCGGCCGGTCCTTGGGGAAGCTCCGGCCGGTGATCCAGCGACGGGCCTCCATCACGGGTGGCGGTTCGGTCGCGGCCATGCGCGGATTGAGGACGAAACTCGTCATGTGCTGCCCCGGAAAAGATGTACGCGAAAGGTTAGCAGCGGGCCCCGTCGGCGGAAAGGGCGCGTCTTGCCCGTGCCAGCGGCGGTCATCCTGTAGCCTGCGCGCTTAGGCGGGCCGCAACTCTGCGGGGCCTCGGCCGTCAGTCCCGGCCGCGGTAGGGCTCGACATACTGGAGCGCCATGTCCCAGGGGAAGAAGATCCAGGTGTCCTGGCTGACCTCGGTGATGTAGGTGTCGACCATCGGGTTGCCCTTGGGCTTGGCGTAGACCGTGGCAAAATGCGCCTTGGGATAGAGCTTGCGGACGACTTCCAGCGTCTTTCCGGTGTCGACCAGGTCGTCGACGACCAGGATCCCGGTGCCGTCGCCCATGATGTCGGCCTGCGGCGCCTTGATGACCACCGGCTCGGCCTGGTCCTGGTGGTTGTAGCTTTTCACGCTGATCGTATCGACCGTGCGGATATCGAGCTCGCGCGCGACAATCATCGCCGGCGCCATGCCGCCGCGGGTGATCGCGACGACCGCCCGCCAGGCGCCGTCGTCCGGACCCTGTCCGTCGAGCCGCCAGGCCAGCGCCCTTGCGTCGCGGTGGATCTGGTCCCAGCTGACGTGAAAGCCCTTCTCGTGCGGCAGCCTGTCGGTCATTGCGGGGCGTCCTTGCCGTTCTTGCCGGTCACCGCGTCGATGTCGGGCGCGTCGACCGCCTTCATGCCGACGATATGGAAGCCCGAGTCGACATGCAGGACCTCGCCGGTGACGCCCGAGCCAAGCTCGGAGAGAAGGTAAAGCGCAGACTTTCCAACTTCTTCCTGGGTGACGTTGCGGCGCAGGGGCGAGTTCAGCTCGTTCCATTTCAGGATATAGCGGAAGTCGCCGATGCCCGACGCCGCCGGCGTCTTGATCGGCCCGGCCGAGATGGCGTTGACCCGGACATTCTGCTTGCCCAGATCCTCGGCGAGATAGCGGACCGAGGCCTCGAGTGCCGCCTTGGCGACGCCCATGAC
>JBNLCA010000329.1:0-4133 GCA_050303575.1 Paracoccaceae bacterium | reverse complement strand
GTGACAAGTGCATGCCGTCCGTTCAGCATCCTTGCGTTCCTCCCTCGTCGCGCCCAGCCTAGGGGCGACGCGCGCCGGGGGCCAGCCCGGAGCGCGCGCCACTGGAGGAACCCATGCCGAAACTGACAGCCGCCCAGTTCTTCGACATGCCGCCCCTGTGGCTCGGCCTCTTCGCCCTTCTGGCGTGGCTGTCGAACCAGATTTGGCCGGTGCTCGATCTCGGCCGGCCGGGAGACCTCGCCGGCGGCCTTCTCGTCCTTGCGGGACTTCTCCTCATGGCCGCCGCGTTTCGCGAGTTCGGCCGGCACCGCACCTCGGTCGTGCCGCACCAGGAACCGGCGGCACTGATCACGTCCGGGGTCTACCGGCTTTCGCGCAACCCGATCTACCTGGCCGATGCGGCAATCCTGGCCGGCCTGTGCCTTATCTGGAACGCGCTTCCCGCGCTTCTCCTGGTGCCGGTCTTCATGGCCGTCATCACCCGCCGCTTTATCCGGCCCGAGGAGGAACGGCTTGTCCGCGCCTTCGGCCCGGCCTTCGCCGCCTGGTCGCAGCGCACCGGCCGCTGGCTTTGAGCCGAGACCTTTTTCGCACTTGTTCCCCTTGGGTAAATTGCGCATTGCTAGGGGTCGATTGAATGCCGCCCGCACAAGCGGGCGGGGCTGCCGGGGGGATGCATGAAGATCGGGGCACCGAAGGAGATTTTCGCGGGCGAGAACCGCGTTGCGATGACACCGGCCAGCGCGAAGGAGCTGATGAAGCTCGGCCACACCTGCGTCATCCAGTCGGGTGCCGGCGCGGCGGCAGGTTTTTCCGACGAGGCCTACAAGGAGGCGGGCGTCGACGTGGTTAAGACCGCCGCGGCGGTCTGGAAGGCGGACGTCGTCGTCAAGGTGCGCCCGCCCAGCGAGGCAGAAGCGAAGAAGCTTTCCAAGGGTCAGACGCTGATCTCCTTCTTCTATCCAGGCCAGAACGCGGATCTTCTGGCGGCGGCGAACGACAAGGGTGCCACCGTCATCGCGATGGACATGGTGCCGCGCATCAGCCGCGCCCAGAAGATGGATGCCCTTTCGTCGATGGCGAACATCGCGGGCTACCGCGCGGTGATCGAGGCCGGCGCCAACTTCGGCCGCTTTTTCACCGGCCAGGTGACGGCCGCCGGCAAGGTGCCCCCGGCCAAGGTTCTGGTCGTCGGCGCCGGGGTCGCGGGTCTTGCCGCCATCGGCACGGCAACCTCGCTCGGCGCGATCACCTACGCGTTCGACGTGCGCCCCGAAGTGGCAGAACAGATCGAGTCGATGGGCGCCGAATTCGTCTATCTCGAGTTCGCGGAGGCGCAGGACGGTGCCGCGACCGGCGGCTATGCCGCCCCCTCCTCGCCCGAGTTCCGGGAAAAGCAGTTGGCCAAGTTCCGCGAACTCGCGCCCGAGATGGACATCGTCATCACCACCGCGCTGATCCCGGGCCGGGACGCGCCGGTCCTGTGGACCAAGGACATGGTCGAGGCGATGAAGCCCGGTTCGGTCATCATCGACCTCGCCGCCGAGCGGGGCGGCAACTGCGAATTGACCGAGCCCGACAAGAAGATCGAAACGCCGAACGGTGTCACCATCGTCGGCTACACCGATTTCCCGAGCCGCATGGCGGCGCAGTCTTCGACGCTTTACGCCACCAACATCCGCCACATGCTGACCGACCTCACTCCTGGCAAGGACGGGGTGATCGTGCAGAACATGGAGGATGACGTGATCCGCGGCGCCACCGCCGCCAACGGTGGCGAGATCACCTATCCGCCGCCGCCGCCCAAGGTGAAGGCGATCGCGGCCGCGAAACCACGCGAGAAATCGCGCGAGCTGACCATCGCCGAGAAACGCGAGCTGGAAGTCACCGAGTTCCGCAAACAGACCCGCAGCCAGGTCACGCTCCTGGGGATCGGCGGGGCGCTTCTGCTCCTCGTCGGGCTCTATGCGCCGGCGAGCTTCATGCAGCACTTCATCGTCTTCGTGCTTTCGGTCTTCATCGGATTCCAGGTGATCTGGAACGTCGCCCATTCGCTGCACACCCCCTTGATGGCGGTGACGAACGCGATCTCGTCGATCATCATCCTCGGCGCGCTGATGCAGATCGGGTCCGGTTCGTGGCTGGTGATCGTGCTCGCTGCGCTCTCGGTCTTCATGGCCGGTATCAACATCTTCGGTGGCTTCCTCGTCACCCGGCGCATGCTCGCCATGTTCCAGAAAAGTTGACGCCCGATGTCAATCCTTGACAAGCTCTTGAAGCGCCCTGCCCCTGATCCGCGACCTGAACAGGCATATTTCCTTCGACCGGTCTACCCTACGGAAGCGACCGAGACCGCGGCGCGCAGCTATCTGGGCGGCACGCCGCAGTTGCCAGCCGGTATGGCCTGGCCAAAGAGCCGCGCGGGGCGGCCCATGACTTTTCTGGCCCAAGTCGCGGCCCTCGACCTGCAAACGGTCGGTGCAGAACGGCGCCCGCTGTCGGCTGGAAGCGTGCTGTTCTTCTTCCTGAATTTGTCGAAGGACGGCGGGAGCAGTGCCGGGACGCCCGAGTCGGCGGTCCTGGCGGCGCCACAATCCCAGCTAACCCGCTCGACATCCGCACCGCCGGACCTTGCATCGATCGTCGGGGTGTTCGAGTCTGGCTCGGTTTGGCGACAGGATACGTTCAAGGCGCGCGCTCCAAGGACGTTCCCCCAGGTGCGGCTCGCGATCTCGGCAGTGTCGACGGCCCTCAACGCTTCCCAACTGCGGGATGAGGCGCGCGCGCTCAAGAATTTCGAAGCCAGCCTCGCCGAGTCCAAGAGGCAAGGCTACACCAAAGACGTCATCCAGGCGATGCGGGCCGAGGGCGAGTCCGACATCCTCTACAAGACGCGCAGAGCCGCACTCGTGAACGCCGCCGAGCGACACTTCCCGCCGGTCGAGAAAGGATTGTTCGGCGCCCGCCTGATCGGCGTTCCGTGGATCCACGACCCGTATCGCAACGCCGAATCTGAAAAAAGGTACTTCGATCTGGATCAAGGGTTTCCATGGACCTGGCGGTTCGTCGAGTACATCGCGATGGGCACCATTGCTGAACTTTCCGAAGACTATCGCCGCGCGAAGCTCCCGCTTTGGTGTGGTGACGTCGAACTGGGGGCCGAACAATGGCTGGCGCGCGCGCAGAAGAATGACAGCCGCTCCCCCCTCACGTCCGAATTGCTGGCCGGTTTTCGCGACTGGATGCGGCGCCTGTTCGAGGCCGGCGCAACCCGGACCGACGAGTCTGGCGCCGAGCAGACCGACGCCGAAAAGATGGAGAAGTTGAAACTTCGCATCACTTACCACAACACGGCAAAGAGCGTTCTTATCCACGCTCTCATGAATGCGATGCGCGAGATACTGGCAACCGAAGCCTTCCGAACCCTTCCCCCGGGTTTCGTCGCCCTCATGGAGGAGGCCATGACGTCCTGTGACGCGTCCGGTTGTCACCAGATGTTTGGTGTCGGCAGGAACGTTCAGAGCGCGTCCATCACACACGACGACAAGGTCATGTTGCTGCAGCTGGTCTCGGACAAACGACCGGGATGGATGTGGGGCGACATGGGAGCGCTGCAATTCTGGATCAGCGCGCGTGATCTGATGAAACAGGATTTCACCGCCGTGACGACGACGCTCGAGGGGCACTGATGACAACAAGATCGAAACTTTTCCATGCCTCGGCCGGTCAACGCCCGGCCGCTGCCGGCATGGCCCTTCCGTATGCGGCCCGCCGGCTATCGCCCAGTCACGCCGTTCGGCAGGAGAAACAAGCATGACCGTTGGTTTCACCACCGGCGCCTACGTCGTCGCGGCCGTCCTCTTCATCCTCTCGCTCGGCGGGCTTTCGGGCCAGGAAAGCGCCAAGCGTGCCGTCTGGTACGGGATCGTCGGCATGGCGCTTGCCGTCCTTGCCACGCTCATCGGCCCCGGTTCGGGCCTCTGGCTTCTGTCAGTGATCCTGATCGCCGGCGGCGGCACGATCGGCTTCTACATCGCCCAGCGCGTGCAGATGACCGAGATGCCGCAACTCGTCGCCGCGATGCATTCGCTTGTCGGTCTGGCCGCCGTCTTCGTCGGCTATAATGCCCATTT
>JBNLCA010000328.1:0-3647 GCA_050303575.1 Paracoccaceae bacterium | reverse complement strand
GGGAAGGCCAAGGGCAGCTGGACAACAACAACGGACATCCCGATCCATGAAATCGATGCAGTTATGGGCCTTCGGGCTCGCGGCGTTTGTCGCCCTTTCGTCTGCCGCCCTTGCCGACCAGGTTGAAACGAGCGGCACCGCAGACTCCTATGAAGTGGCCAGCGCCGAGGCGCGGCCGAACATCTTCCAGCGGCTCTTTCAGCCGCGCGCCACGGGCCCCGGGCCGATCCGCTACGAGCGCGCCTATCTTGCCGGCCTGCCCGCCGCGACCGGCGATGCCGAATGGCAGTGCCTGGCCGAGGCGATCTATTTCGAGGCCCGCGGCGAAAGTGTCGCCGGCCAGTTCGCGGTGGCCGAGGTCATCCTGAACCGCCGCGACAGCGCCGCCTACCCGCGCTCGGTCTGCGGCGTGGTGCGCCAGGGCGGACGCGGCGGATGCCAGTTCTCCTATGCCTGTGACCGCCATTCCGAGCGGATCCGCGAGCGTGCGGCCTATGTTCAGGTCGGCAAGATTGCCCGGCTGATGCTGGACGGCGCGCCCCGCACCTTGACCCACGGCGCCACGCACTTTCACACGCGCAACGTCCGCCCGGCCTGGGCCCGGCGCTTCCCGCAGACCGCCGCGATCGGCGCGCATCTCTTCTACCGGCAGCCGACGGCCTGATCCTGTTCCCGCCGACCGCTGCGCGCGAGGGCTTCTCTGGGGCCCCGCGCGTGCTATAGCTAGGCAACTGACGGGCAGAGGACACCAGATGAGCCGCAAGCTGTTCGGGACGGACGGGGTTCGCGGGCGCGCCAACGACTATCCGATGACGGCCGAGCTGGCGCTGCGCCTGGGCGCGGCGGCCGGCCGCTATTTCCGCCGCGACGGGAGCGCGGTGCACCGGGTGGTGATCGGCAAGGACACGCGGCTTTCATCCTACATGTTCGAGGCGGCGCTGACCGCGGGCTTCACGTCGACGGGAATGAATGTCCTGCTCCTCGGCCCGGTACCGACGCCGGCCATCGGGCTTCTGACCACCTCGATGCGGGCCGACGTCGGCGTGATGATCTCGGCCAGCCATAATCCCCATCACGACAACGGCATCAAGTTCTTCGGGCCGGACGGGTTCAAGCTTTCCGACGAGGCCGAGACTGAGATCGAGCGGATGACGCTGGAGGGAGTCGAGCCGGCGCAAGCGCAGAACATCGGCCGCGCCAAGCGGATCGACGACGGCCGCTTCCGCTACATGGAGCGGGTCAAGGGCACGCTGCCGCCGGGAATGCGGCTCGACGGGCTGAAAGTGGTGATCGACTGCGCCAACGGCGCCGCCTACAGGACCGCGCCCGAGGTTCTGTGGGAGCTGGGCGCCGAGGTCGTTCCGGTGGGCACTGCGCCGAACGGGCTTAACATCAACGAGCGGTGCGGCTCGACCGACACACGCACCGCCGCCGAGGCGGTTGTGGCGCACGGGGCGGACGTCGGCATCTGTCTCGACGGCGATGCCGACCGGGTGATGATCCTCGACGAGACCGGGCGGGTGGCGGATGGCGACCAGATCATGGCGCTTCTGGCGGCGCGCTGGGCGGCCGAGGGCCGGCTGAAGGGCGGCGCGCTCGTCGCCACGGTGATGTCCAACCTCGGGCTCGAGCGGTTCCTAGGCGGCCATGGCCTTGCGCTCGAACGGACGGCAGTGGGCGACCGCTACGTGGTCGAACGGATGCGCGAGGGCGGCTTCAACCTCGGCGGCGAGCAGTCGGGCCACATCGTCATGACCGACTATGCCACGACCGGAGACGGGCTTCTGGCCGGCCTTCAGTTCCTCGCCGCGATGGTCGAGACCGGAAAGCGCGCCTCGGACCTGGCTGTCAGCTTCGCGCCGGTGCCGCAGATGCTGAAGAACGTGCGCTATGCCGCCGGTCAGGAGCCCCTCACGGCGCCGGCAGTGCAGAAGCTGATCGCCGATGTCGAGGGGCGGCTCAGCGGCAAGGGGCGGCTCCTGATCCGCAAGTCTGGCACCGAACCGCTGATACGCGTCATGGCCGAATGCGAGGACGAGGCACTGCTTTCCAACGTTGTCGACACATTGGCCGAGGCTCTGACCGAAGCCGCCAGCTGAGGACATTCGATGAAACGGATTTTTGCCGTTCTTCTTCTCGCCACCCCCGCGGCCGCCGAGCCGCATGGCTCGCTCGGGTCGCTGCCGGTCGAGGTGATCGGGGACTGGGGTGACCAGGCGCTGTACGTCAACGGCGAGGAGATGATCCGCGACTTCTCGGTCAACGTCGAGGGGATCGAGGACGTCGCCGGAACCCCGGTGCTGGTCGGCTATGTCTCGTCCGGCGGCAATGCCTGCGGCGAGGTCAATTTCGTCGTGGCGCTGAAAGGCGGCGTGCCGACGCTCTACGGCCCGATCGACAGCTGCGCCTCGACCCTGTGGGACGAGGCCGAGGGCGGCTATCTCTTCTCGACGCCGGCGATGCCCGGCCAGCCGGGGGACGCCTGGCTCTGGACGCCCGAGGGCGGGCTGGTGAGCGCTCCGCCGATCGACTACCAGCCGGACCCGACGATGACATGGGACAGGCTCGCCGAACTCTCGCCGACCCACCCGTTCGACCTTCTGTATTTCCCCGAGATCGACGCCGAGATCCAGCGCATGACCGGCGGCGACCACGCCGTGCTCTACGAACGCATTGCAGGGCTCGGCTCAGGCGAGATGCGCGGCGAGGATTTCTTCGGGGCGTCCTGCATCAAGTGGACCTGCGACGACGACCGGATGATGCTCTTTGCAGACGGCTCGGACCGCAGGCTTTTCCTTGCCTGGACGGTCGGCGGAGAATCCGCGCCCCATATGGTGCCCGATGAGGGCAGCTGGACCCGCGATGCCTATGCCGCCTTCGAGGAGTGGGGCGGCAACTGACGCCTCGGCCGCTGGCATTTCCCTCAGCAGGCGCTAAAGTGCGTCGCGCGAGTTTCAGGAGGGCGCCATGGGTATTCTCGATTTCCTGTCCGGCCAGTTCATCGACGTCATCCACTGGACCGACGACACCCGCGACACGCTGGTCTGGCGCTTCGAACGCGAGGGCCACGAGATCAAGTACGGCGCCAAGCTGACGGTCCGCGAAGGGCAGGCAGCGGTCTTCGTGCACGAGGGGCAGCTGGCGGACGTGTTCACGCCGGGTCTCTACATGCTCGAGACCAACAACATGCCGATAATGACGACGCTCCAGCACTGGGACCACGGCTTCCAGTCGCCGTTCAAGAGCGAGATCTACTTCGTCAACACGACCCGGGTGAACGACCTCAAGTGGGGCACCAAGAACCCGATCATCTGCCGCGATCCCGAGTTCGGGCCGGTGCGCCTTCGCGCCTTCGGCACCTATTCGCTGCGCGTGACCGATCCCGGCAAGTTCATGACCGAGATCGTCGGCACCGACGGCGAGTTCACGACAGACGAGATCAGCTTCCAGATCCGCAACATCGTCCTGCAGGCGGTGAGCCGGATCCTTGCCGGCTCGGGCATCCCGGTCCTGGACATGGCGGCGAACACCGCCGACCTGGGCAAGCTCGTCTCGAGTGCGATCGCGCCGATCATCGCCGAGTACGGCATCTCCATCCCCGAATTCTACATCGAAAACATCTCGCTGCCCGAGGCGGTCGAGGCGGT
>JBNLCA010000327.1:0-4758 GCA_050303575.1 Paracoccaceae bacterium | reverse complement strand
CACCGATCATGCGAACACATTCGTCCTTATCGGCCTCGTCCCTGTAGTTCCGGTTCTGAAGCCTCTCAATCTCGAATGCGAGCAACTGTTCGATCGCATCAAAGGAAGGTGGAAGCGCGCGCCTGTTCCGCACTACAGCTTTGCGTACCACTTCGACCACCTCGGGCGAGGACGGTGGGATCGCTTCCAATTCGCGAGAGAGAGTTACATCCGGATTACGGGCAAGGTAGTCACGCCATAGTCGTTCAATGATCCCGTTCACATGGTTTGCGCCCCTGTCCCAATCCTCGGCCGGGATCAGCGCGATCTTTTCCAGAAGATCGAGGTCGAGCGGATTGGAGGTCAAGTAGCCCTCGTACCAGTCCGCCCAGAAGATCCAGGTGCCGCCCCGAGCGCGCCAACCTTCGTGGACAGTCGGCAAAGAGTCCGGAGCCTTGCCTTGTAGCCAAAGCGGCTTGTCGAATGGGTTCTCTCCGGCGTCGATCTGCCGACAGTCCTCTCGAACGGATTTCCAAAAGATCGGAGCGGCGGCGGCCGGAACGCCAGCGGAACTGGTGGCGGAGGCGGCGTTGACGGCGGACGCGTTGGCGTTGGCGGCGAAGGAGGCAGCATTGGCGGCGGCGTTGGCGGCATTTGCGGCGGCAGAGGCAGTCGGAAAGTCAGCTTTAAGTGCGTCGGCAGCGGCATCAGCGGCAGAGGTGGCGGCGTTTGCTGAAGCGGTGGCAGCATCGGCGGCGGACCTGATCTCGTCCGTTGGTCGAGCAGTCGCAACCGCCGCTATCAAACAGGACCGCAGAACTGGCAATTCTGTCAAAGCTGTCTTCTGAGACCCGCTGACGGCCCAGTGCCAAAACAACGGCGCAACCCTAAGCGCCGCACGGGTAGCAACTGTCTCAGCCGCTTCGCGCGACCGACCTTTGAGCCATTCCCTCAGGCTGTCCGGACCGTCGATCTCTTCCCATCCACTCATGGGGCAACTGTTCCCGAACGCAGGCAACCTCGCAAGAGGCATCAATCGTGGCGGTGAAAGCCCATGAGCGTCCGCACCCGCTTCCACAGGAAGTAGACCGGCCACCGCAGCACCCAGGCCCCGGCGACCAGCGCCAGCGCCGCGAACCAGACGCCGTGCTGCCACCAGATCCAGGCAAGAAGCGGCGCGCCGATGGCCATAAGGACGTAGGCGGCGCGCCAGTGGTGGTCGCGGGTCGGGAACATGGCGATGATCTTCGCCGTGACGACCCAGAGGCAGGCGGCGGCGAAGGAGTTCATTCCGCCTCGCCCCCCTTTGCGCCCCGATCCGGACGGTCCGGGTGCAGGCCAAGCGCCTTGCGCGTCAGGTAGAACAGCGGGCGGCGGAACATCGAGACGAAAGCGAAGAGCGCGATGCCGAGCCAGATCACTCCGTGTTGCCAGGAGATGAAGCCGATCAGGAACGGCGCGAGGATCAGAAGGACGATGCCGGGCGGGAACTGGTGGCGGTAGGGCAGACCGGCGACGATCGCCGCCGCGACCACCCAGAGCGCACCCAATACCATCGACAGGCTGACGCTCACGCGCGCCTCCGCTTCAGAATCACCCCTTGCCCGCCGGCAAGGCTGCCCCAGCCCGGTCGCCCTTGCAGCCCAAATCTGCGGCAGCGGACCGGATCAGGCCGCGGCGCCGTTCAGCTTTTCGGGAAGCGCGTTCGCCCAGGCCGAGATCGTACCGGCGCCGAGGCAGACGACAATGTCGCCCGGCCGGGCCTCGGCCTTGACCAGGCGCGCGAGGTCTTCCTCGGCGATGATCGGCAGCGCGTGGCGGTGTCCGTGGGCGATCAGGCCCTTGACCAGATCCTCGCGGGTGGCGCCGGGGATCGGGTCCTCGCCGGCGGCATAGACTTCGGCGATGCCGACGATGTCGGCCTCGTTGAAGCAGCCGCAAAAGTCCTCGAACAGAGAGTGAAGGCGCGTGTAGCGGTGCGGCTGGTGGACCGCGATCACCCGAGCGCCGGGCGTGTCGGCGACGGCCTGCCGGGCGGCCTTGAGGACGGCGGCGATCTCGACCGGGTGGTGGCCGTAATCGTCGATGATGGTGACGCCGCCCACCTCGCCCACCCGGGTGAAGCGCCGGTTGACGCCGCCGAAGGAAGCGAGCGCCTCGCGGATCTCGGTGGAGTTCATGCCGACATGGCGGGCGACGGCGACGGCGGCGAGCGCATTCGAGACGTTGTGGTCGCCCGGCATCGGAAGGGTACAACCCTTGATCACCTTGTCCTCGGCGTTCAGCTCGATGTCGAAATGGGCGACCCCGGCCTTGTAGGTGAGGCCGACCGCGCGGACGTCAGCCTGGGCGTTGAAGCCGAAGGTCACGACCCGGCGGTCGGTGACCTTGCCGACCAGAGCCTGAACCTCGGGGTGATCGGTGCACATCACCGCAAGGCCGTAGAACGGAATGTTCGAGACGAAATCGAGGAACCCCTTCCTGAGGTTCTCGATCGATCCCCAGTGCTCCATATGTTCGGGGTCGATATTGGTGACGATGGCGATCGTTGCCGGCAGGCGGTTGAACGTGCCGTCCGACTCGTCGGCCTCGACCACCATCCACTCGCCCTGCCCCACCCGTGCGTTCGAGCCGTAGGCATGGATGACGCCGCCGTTGACCACGGTCGGGTCGATACCGCCCTTGACCAGCAGTTCGGCGACGAGCGTCGTCGTCGTCGTCTTGCCGTGTGTCCCGGCCACCGCGATGTTCGAGCGCAGGCGCATCAGCTCGGCCAGCATCTCGGCCCGGCGCACGACGGGAAGCTTCTTCTTGCGCGCTTCCTCGAGTTCGGGGTTGCCCTTCTTGATCGCCGAGGAAATCACGATGACCTCGGCGTTCTTCAGGTTCGAGGCGCGCTGACCCTCGAAGATCTCGGCACCCATCGCGGCAAGTCGGTCGGTGATCTTCGATTTCTTCAGGTCCGAGCCCTGCACCCGGTAGCCGAGGTTCAGAAGCACCTCGGCGATGCCCGACATGCCGATCCCGCCGATGCCCACGAAGTGGATCGGCCCCATCTCGTTCGGAAGCTTCGTCGCGTTCATGTCGCTGCCCCTGCCTTTGCCTGTGCCAGTTCTTCCACCATCTCGACCAATCGCGCCGTCGCATCCGGCCGACCCAACGCCAAGGATGCGTGCGCCATCTTCACCGCGCCGTCGGGGTTTTCGAAAACGAGCGCTATCTGCGCCGCCAGCGCGGCGGGATCAAGCCTCGATTCCGGGATAAGGATGGCCGCCCCGGCGTCAACCAGGCCGCGCGCATTCGCCGTCTGGTGATCGCCCGCCGCGACCGCGTAGGGGATCAGGATCGCCGGGCGGCCGATGACAGTAAGCTCGGCGACCGTCGAGGCGCCGGCACGGGCGATGACCAGCTGTGCTTCGGAGAACCGCGCCGGCACGTCGCGGAAGAAGGTCTGGACATCGGCCTTGACGCCAGCTTCTTCGTACGCGGCCTCGACCCGCGCGACATCTTCCTCGCGCGCCTGGTGCGAGACGCGGAGGTTTCTCTTCAGCGCCTCGGGCAAGGCCGCGACCGCGGCAGGCACCATGTCCGACAGGACCCGCGCGCCCTGGCTGCCGCCGATGACGACCAGGCTCATCGGGTAGTCGCCGGGCGGGATATAGGGCGCGCCCTCGCGATCGAGGACCGCGGCACGAACCGGGTTGCCGGTGTGCGTGCCGGTGACGCCCTCGGGCAGCTTGGTCGGCCATGTGCCGCAGGCGAGAGCATCCACCCGTTTCGCGAAGAACTGGTTCACCCGGCCGAGGACACCGTTCTGTTCGTGGATCATGCGAGGGATACGCAGCGCCGTCGCCGCCGCCAGCGCCGGGATCGAGGGATAGCCGCCAAAGCCCACCACCACGGTCGGCCGCAGCCTGCGCATCCGCAGGATCGCGGCGGCGACACCGCCGGCAATCGTGAAGGGCACCGCCAGTTTCTGGGCGAAGCCGCCACGCGCGAAAGTGGCCGAACCGACCTTGTCGACCTTCACAACATGCGGAAACCCGCCGGCATAGCGCGCGCCCCGCTCGTCAGTCGACAGCGTCACCTGCCAGCCCTTGCGCACCATCACCTCGGCCAGCGCCTGGGCCGGGAACATGTGCCCGCCCGTACCGCCCGCCGCGATGACAAGGTGCGGCGCGCCCATCAGCGCCGCCGTCCGAAGGCGTCGGCAATCTTGCCCTGCGGCCGTGTGCGGGTGAAGGCCAGCAGCATCCCGACAAGAATGCCGCCCGCGATCAGGGAGGACCCGCCGTAGCTGACGAAAGGCAGCGTCATTCCCTTGGCCGGCAGAAGCCGCACTGCGACACCCATGTTGATGAAGGCCTGCACCCCGAAGATGCAGGCAAGGCCGGTCCCGGCGAGACGGATGAAGGGATCGCGCTCGCGCATCAGCCGCGCCAGCGACCGGATCACCACGACCGCGAAAAGGGCAATGATCGCAAGGACCAGGATCAGCCCGTATTCCTCGGCCGCGACCGCGATGATGAAGTCCGTGTGCGCGTCGGGCAGCGACCATTTCACCTGCCCCTCGCCGACGCCGACGCCGAAGAAGCCGCCTTCCTGGATGGCGTTCGTGGCGAAACCGATCTGCGTGCGCGGATCGACCTCGGGCGACAGGAACCCGTCGATGCGGCGGGCGAAGTGCTCGGACGAATGGTAGGCGAACCAGCCCGCGCCGAGGACCGAGCCGACCGCGCCGACCAGCAGCAGCATCGGCGCGCCGGCGACGAAGTAGAT
>JBNLCA010000326.1:0-5578 GCA_050303575.1 Paracoccaceae bacterium | reverse complement strand
CCCTGCGCCCGTTCGTTCACGGCGAAGGCGGCGCCTGTCGGCGGCACCGGCAGCGTGCCGACGGTGACGAGCGCTCCCGCCGCCTCGGGCACGAGGTCCAGATTGCCAGCCGCACCGAAATAGGCACCTGTCTTGCCGTCGAGCGTGGCGCGGATGGCCTCGGTGTCGTTCGGATAGCCCAGGGTCCGATAGCCACCTTTGCGGAGGGCATGATCGAAGAGTGACTGGTCGGTGACCGCGACGATGGTACCGGCCGGATCGATGCCGGGTTCGGTCGCGTAGAAGACGCCGCCATAGTCGTCGTAGATCGCGTAGGGGCAGGAGAAGTCGACGGTCCGGTCCCGGTCGGCGCTGTAGCCGATGCCGCCGGTGGCGACGTCGACCCGTCCGTCGGCCACGGCGAGCAACACCTCGGCCAGCGGCATCTGGACCCATGTGCACTCGAACGCGCCGCGCGCGCAGATCTCGGCGAAAAGGTCGGCGTCGATCCCGACCCTGTGGCCTGCCGCGTCGGTCCAGAGGAACGGCGGGTAATCGGCCGAGCCGCCGATGCGCAAGGGCTCGGCCGGTGCGGCACCGGCAGCCGCCGCCACGAGGACGGCAAGCCGGATCATGCCGGCACCGTGGCCGACAGGAACTGCTTCAGCCGTTCGGTCTTGGGGGCGCCGAAGAGCGTCGCCGGCGGACCCTCTTCCTCGATCCGGCCCTGGTGCAGGAAGACGACATGGTCCGAGACGTCGCCGGCAAGCCGCATGTCGTGGGTGACCAGAAGCATCGTCCGCCCCTCGTCGGCCAGCGCCTTGATGACCTTGACGACCTCCTGTTCCAGCTCAGGGTCCAAGGCCGAGGTCGGCTCGTCGAAAAGGAGCGCGCGCGGCTCCATGCACAGTGCGCGGGCGATCGCGGCGCGCTGCTGCTGGCCGCCGGAAAGCTGCGCGGGGTAGACGTCGC
The DNA here is from genome assembly GCA_050303575.1 of Paracoccaceae bacterium. Taxonomy (GTDB): domain Bacteria; phylum Pseudomonadota; class Alphaproteobacteria; order Rhodobacterales; family Rhodobacteraceae; genus JBNLCA01. The sequence goes on along the minus strand of JBNLCA010000326.1, from coordinate 4,627 downwards.
ACTTGTCGTGGATGCCGACCTTGTCGAGGAGGCTGCGCGCCCGCGCCTCGACCTCGGCCTTGTCCTGTTTCAGGACGGTGACCGGTGCCTCCATGACGTTCTGCAGGATGGTCAGGTGGGACCAGAGGTTGAACTGCTGGAACACCATCGAAAGGTTGGTGCGGATGCGCAGCACCTGTGCCTTGTCGCCGGGATGCCGGGCAGGGCCCTCGCCCTTCCAGATCACCGGTTCGCCCTCGAACAGGATCTCGCCCTTCTGGCTGTCCTCAAGAAGGTTGGCGCAGCGCAGGAGCGTGGACTTGCCCGATCCCGAAGAGCCGATCAGCGAGACGACCTCGCCGCGCCTGGCCGAGATATCGACGCCCTTGAGCACCTCCAGCGAGCCGTAACTCTTGTGAAGGTCGCGTATCTCGATGATCGGCGCGGCAGCGTCTGACACGAAGGCTCTTGCTGTTACTTGGCGACCGAGTAGGGCGGATTATTTGCCCGTTTGCAACGCACTTTCTGGCGTTCCGCAGGGGAAATCTGCCGCTTCGTTCAGCTTTCGCCGCTCATTTGGGCGGAGGGGGCGTGGGGATGGCGAGGTAGTCGGCGGCCGGGATTCGGACAAGGCCGCGCAGGCCCAGATCGTCGCGGTCGTAGCTGGGCAGCGCCGCGATCGCGGCCGATACGCAACCGAAGAACAGATCGGCGTCGTTGCCGGCGGCGGTGATGAAGGGCAGGCCCGGCGTGGGCGGGGTAGCATGGATGATGCGCAACTCGCTGGCGGCCCAGTCGGCCCGCATCAGGGACCACGTCACCGCGTCGATGGCGGCGAAATCGGCCCGGCCCTCGCGGACCGCCATCGCCGAGTTGAAGTGACCGCCGGTCTTCACCATGGGGCCGGTCAGGACCTCCGGCGCGAGGTTCGCCAGCGCCGCCCAGCCGGATTGCGACCGGCCATCGTTGTAGGCAAAGCGTGCGCCCCGGAAATCGGCAAGGGCGTTGCGCGGATCGTCCGAGCGGGCGATGATGACGCTCTGGTAGTAACCCGGCGGACAGCCTTTCAGCCCGTAATCCGGCGTTCCGATCAGGGTCACGCGATCATGGAGCTGCGTGCGGTACGGCAGCCCGCAGGTCTGCGAAAAGACCAGATCCGGCGCCTCCCAGTGCCGCCAGGGGTCCGCCTCGCCATGCATCAATCCCTCGGGCGCCTCGACCCCCGCAGCCCTCAGCCGATCCCGGATCAGATCCCAGAGCCGCCCGTTTGCCCCGGCAAGGTGCGGCCGGTCGTACATCGGCAGAGACGCGATCATTTCCCTTCGGCGCGCTGGCGGGCAAGGCCGGAATCGCGGTCGGCGACGCCCAGAAGCGAGGCGACGAGCCGCAGGAGCGCGTCTTCCTCGTAGTCGCGGCTGCCGTCGGCCAGTGCCACCGACCAGAGCGCCTCGACAACGCCGGTCCGTTCCTCGTAGGGCACGGCGTCCTTGATGGCGCGGGTGAAGCGGACGGTGTCGGGCGCCTCGGCCTCGAGCGCCTCGGCCTCGGACCTGAGCTTGACCGCCTCGAACGGCGAAAGCTGGTAGCGGGCGACGAGAATGCGGTCGATCCGGTCCGCCTCGGCATCGTCGAAATGCCCGTCCGACCGCGCCACCCGGACCAGAAGGGCGGCCAGCGCGAGCCGTTGGTCAAGCGGCGCGACCGGTTCCTGCGCGACGGTCAGGCGGCGGATGAAATCGGCGAACATGGGTTCGATATAGGCCGGGGCGCCGGGCGGGAAAAGGCCGGGATCAGCCCTCCCAGCCCTCGGCTATGACGAGATCGCCGGACGAGACCGGATCGCGCAGCGCCTTCGCCGCCTGGTACTCGGGACTTTCGTAGCAGGCCATCGCGTCGGCGTACGAGGGGAACTCGATCACCACCGTCCGCGCCTTGGCTGCCCCCTCGCGCACCTCGTGCGTGCCGCCCCGGACGAGGAACCTCGCCCCGAACCTGGCGAAGGGCGCGGCGTTGGCCTGCCGGTACTTCTCGTAAGCCTGCGGGTCGCGCACGTCGACATGGGCGATCCAGTATCCCTTGGGCATGGGGCACCTCCCTTTCGGGGCAGTGTTTCATGGCCGGGCGGCGTATTGAAGGGGGTGCGGGAAGGAACTCGGCGCTTGGCCTTCGGTGCGCTCAGGGCCGGGTACCCAGCCCAATGGCCCCTAAAGCTCGATCTCGCCCGCGTCGCCCATCTCGGCCGGAGTCTTGCGGCGGATGATGATGTCGCCGTTCGGCAGCACCTCGGGCGGGTGATAGGCAGACAGATCGCCCAGGAGCCGCATCATCTCGCGCATCGCCGGCTGGGCGTTCTCGGCGAATTCCTGCATGTCGCGCGAGAGCTCGTCGAGCGAAGGCTCCATCTCCGACATCAGCCCGCGCAACAGAAGCCGCGCGCCCTCTTCAATGAGCGAGGCGCCTTCCTTCATGTCGCCTTCCTGGGCCACTGCAGGCGTGACGGCAAGGGCGAGCGCAAGGGCAAGGGCAATCGGTTTCATTCCATCCATATAGCACCGTGGCGCGACGATTTGGAGTCAGAGCACGAGGTCGAGCGTCACGGGGAAGTGATCGGACGCATGCAGAAGCGCATGCTGGAGCGGCTTGTCGCGGTAGCAGGCCGGGTCGTCGAACGGATGCCAGATGCGCCAGCGCGGCTCGGACTTCAGAAGATCGGGCGAGATCATGATGAAATCGAGGAGCGCCGCCAGCCAGCGATTCTCGGGCGCGATGAAGAACCGCGCCGTGGTCGGCGCGGCGGCGAGGCGGGTCGAGACGGCGCGACGGGCGTGCGGGTCGTGCAGATGGGTTCCCTTGCCATCTGTCCCCATGACGATCTCGACCCCCGAGCGGCCGAAGAGCTTCTCGTATTCGTCGATGCCGGGACCGTCGTTGAAATCGCCCAGAACGATCAGGCTGTCGCCGGCGGCCAGATGCTGCTCGACCCGCCGGCGCAGCCAGATGCACTGGGCCAGTTGCTTGCGGCGGTTGGCGATGGCGAGGCGCACCGCTTCCTGCGGCGAGCGCGCGCCGTGCGGCGCCTTCGACTTGATGTGAACGCCGATCATCCGGAAGGGCCGGCCGCCGGCGGAGCAGGCGAGCTCGAGGGGCGGCTTGGAGAAGGCGACCGTGTCGAGCGTGTCGTCGACGTCGAGGTCGATCTCGAGCGTGCCATCGAAGCGGGGCGCCCGTTCCGAAGATTGCGGATCGTGCCGCACGGTCAGCACCTCGGGATCGTAGAGAAGCGCGATCTCCTGCTCGGTGTCGTTCCTGAACCCCATCGTCGCCCGGCTGGTGCGCAGGCCGGCGCATGCGGCGAAGCTTTCCAGCGCGCGCACCGTGTCGCGGCGCGGATTGGTGTCGGGCGCCTCGATCACCATCACCGCGTCGGCGTCGATCGTCGTCAGCACCCGCGCGATCGCCTCGGCCTGCTCGCGCCGGGTGATATTGTAGCGCGCCGACCATTCGCCGTCGGCCAGTACCCGGCCGGCATTGTCGAACAGCGCGTTGAACCACTCGACATTGTAGGTGGCGATCCTCACAGCGTGTGGATCCTCTCGATCTCTTCCCAGGCGCGGTTGGCGTCGACCAGCCGCTCCTCGGCGATCTTGAGCGCCTCCTCGGGGAGGCCACGCGCCACCATCCGGTCGGGATGGCAGTCCCGCACGATGCGCCTCCAGGCGGCGCGGATCTCGTCGATGTGGGTGCCCTCGTCGACGCCGAGGACCGCGTAGGGATCGCGCGGCGCGTCGGGAACATAGCGGGTCCTGAGCGCCCTGAACTCACGTTCCGACAGGCCGAAGATGCGGCCGACCTCGGCGAGGAAGGCGTCCTCGTCGGCATGGTAGTGGCCATCGGCGTTGGCGATGTGAAAGAGCCCCTCCATCAGGTTGAAAAGCGCCTCGCGCCGGTCCGCGAACATCTGCGCGATACGCTGGGCGTAGCTGTCGAAGCCGGCGACGTCCTCGCGGGCGAGGTTGTAGACGCGGGCGGCATCCTTCTCGTCCTCGGGCGCGATGACGAAGATCTCGCGGAAGGCCGCGACCTCGTCGCGGGTCACCCGGCCGTCGGCCTTGGCCATCTTGGCCGAAAGCGCGATGACCGCGATGGCAAAGGCGACCGACCGTTCCGGGGGCGCACGCAGCCGGTCGAAGACCGCCGCGAGGCTTTCGCCGGAAGCCAGCGCCGAGATGGCCTGGGAGATGCGCGTCCAGATCGACATGGAACGACCTTAGCGGGCGCGCGCGGAACTGTCAGGGGCCGAGCTGCACATCCCGCCCGTGGGGTGGGTTCCCGCGCTCGGTCGATGCGCGCCTTCGGCGCAGCTCTCCACCGCTTGGACCCGGCCGCGCCTGCGGTTTCGGTCCGGTCAGAGGAGCCGTGCGTCTGCGGCTTGATGGGGTATGGGAGCGTTCCCCGAACGCGCTATCGCGACTGGCGGGCCCGGCGCGCCGCAAAGACGTCCTCGCGCGATACCCAGGTGTAGCGCTTGTCCTCGAGCGTCGGTTTCCAGAACAGCCGCCCGGCATCGCGCCAGCCGTCGATGACGATACCCTGGAACATGGTCTGGCCGGGCGCCGACAGGATCACCACCGAATGGTCGATCAGGATG